>DATCWN010000049.1:0-5270 GCA_036566285.1 Hanamia sp. | reverse complement strand
CCAATTCCTTTGTTATAAAAAACGGGAATTCTTTTTTGTTCGTAGCCTTTCGTTAGAACCGGATTGGAATCTTTTCGAAGTACGCCTATGATTTTTATATCAAACCCCGCATGCGACAGGCTTTCGCAAATGCGTATCATTCTCTGGTCGTAATTAAGATCGTTGGTAACCGTGAAAACAATGCGCATTCAATAATTAATTTGTGGTTTGAATTAACTGTTCCAATTCACTCAGCATCTGTTCGTGTGCCCAATACCAATTTTTTGCAGAGGCTGTTTTAATGATGGTATTATTATGCCAGATGCTTATAAAAGTACCATTCACCTTTTTCACTTCCCGCATTAATTTATAAATATTTTGCAAAGCCTCATCAGGCGACATTTGCAAATAATCCATAAATGTAACTTCCATGCAGGTTACAGGAAATAATTTCAGATTAGTGGATTGCTCATTCTTTAAATCATAAAAATAAAATGGCTTACAAGTGCCCGCTCTAAACCCGGCCATTTCAGGAAAGCCCATGGAATAATCTTCTGTAATTCCCGCAGAGATTAAATTAAGATGCGTGTCCGGCAATTTGAATTTTAAAAAATGCTGCCTGCTTTTTGTTATTTTCTTTTGAGAGATATTTTCAAGTCTTTCCTTTTCAATCAATAATTTTTTGGAAAAAGAATTGGAAACAAATGATGGATGAATCCCGGTTTCACTAAATCTTGTTACTTTTTTAATCACTTTTCTTATCCCTGGATTCTTGTAATTTAAATTCCTGTCGTACCTGGATTTATCGCCTAATAAAAAAAAGAAAACGGATTTTAATTTTCGTTTTTCGATGGCCGCCGATAAGTAATCATATACATCCCATGGATCTTTTTTAATATTGAGAAATGTTTGAAATCTTTCAAAAATATTTTTAAAATCAAATTTCGAAAGGTCTTTTGTTACAGAACCTGCATTTCGTAGAAAACTTCTTCCTTTAAATTTATAAGCCACGTCTATATCATAAGTAAGAATGGCATTAAACACGGAAGGTTTTATTTTTAATGAAGAAAATTTTTGCAATAAAATTTTTTTTAAATGACAAATCCAAATATTAACGACAGGAATTTGTAAAAAATTATTTTGATAAGCCAAACTTTCTGTTGCTTTAAAACGTCCGTATATATCAGGGTTGAAAGGCAAATATTCTTCGTAGCGGCTCACCATATAAAATATCGCTGAAAAAATATCGAAGCCGATATCGCATTCTTCATTCGGAAACAAAACTTTTGTTTGATGTTTTTCTGAAACAAGAATATCAATTTTTTTAAGCGCATCATCATCTAATAATCCGACAGCCTTTATAAACAATTCATCATTAAATCGCTGCCCTGAATAATTCATCTTTTCTCCGGTATAGTTTTCAAATGCAGTGCGATCTGTGGTAGTATAATAATTGATACCAAATTCATTTTTGAAAATGAATTCAAAAATATATTCACTTCTTGGAGTCACTGTGGGTAAATATATAAGTAGCATAGACAAAAGTAAAGATGAATGATTTCAATTACTTCCGCAAATACTATTAGATAAGGAGAAAATTATTTTCGGCTGTGTGAATATTCAGGGGTGTGAAAAAAAAATTGTTTTCAAAAAGAGTTTTACTCTTGCATTATATTTTAAACACAATGCGAACCGATTCATACGATTTTGAAACAGAGCCTTTAAGCAGGCCATCCTTTCTTACCGCACTTTGCATTCTTACATTTATAGGAAGCGGATGGTCTCTTCTTAGCAGTGTGTGGGCTTATACCACCGCCTCAAAAACAGCAAATATTTTTGTTGAAATCAAACATTCGGGTAATAAAAAATTAAAGAGTGATTCAGTCAACCTTCAGCCTGGAAAGCATGAACAAGCATTTGAGGCAAAAATGAAATCTTCTTTGTCTCAAATGCTCACAAAAGATAATATTCGTAAAAAGTCAGTAGGCAGTTTTATTGCGGCGTTACTCACTTTATCCGGAGCCATATTTATGTGGCGTTTAAAGCGGGCAGGCTTTTATCTATATATTGTTGGCGTTGTGACTGGGATTATAGTACCCTTTTATTTATATGGTAATAATTTTTTAGCGGTTGGCTTGTCGGCTTTCAGCAGTTTTTTCGGTCTTATCTTCATAGCTCTGTATGCCTTGAATTATGGGACTTTACGTAAATGATCAGGAAAACGAAGAGAAAAAATCAGAAAATTAAATTTTGATTTTATTAGCGGCTACAATATTCAAAAATCAAAATTTAGTACTACATTTGCAGCCAATTATTAAAATAATTTCATACAAATGTCTTATTTAACATCAGAAAACAAAGCAAAATACTATGCTGACTTTGGCGGAAACGCAACTAATACCGGTTCTATTGAAGCGCAGGTTGCTATTCTTACCGAAAAAATAAATCATATTTCCGGCCATTTAAAAACCAACAAAAAGGACTTTAGTACCCAGCGTGGTTTAATGCAAATGGTTGGTAAAAGAAAAAGCTTATTGTCTTATCTTACAAAGCATAACTTAGCCAGTTACCGTGCGTTAATTGAAAAGTTAGGACTTCGTAAATAATTTTATTCTTAAAATGATATTGTTAGCTATTCCCAACTGAATACCGGTTGGGAATACTTTTTTTACAACTAATAAATAATGATGAATACACCCAATCCCATAAATGTAACCTTTGATATAGGCGGTGACCGTATGGTTACCATAGAAACCGGAAAAGTGGCACGCCAGGCTGATGGCGCGGTTACAGTGCGCTTAGGCAATTGCGTAATACTGGCTACCGTAGTGGCAAATCGTGAGCCAAAAGCAGGACAATCTTTTTTCCCCTTATCCGTAGATTACCAGGAAAAGTTTGCTTCTGCCGGTAGAATACCCGGGTCTTTTTTCAAAAGAGAAGCCCGGCTTAATGATTATGAAGTTTTGACTTCAAGATTAATAGACCGCGCTTTAAGGCCTTTATTTCCTGATGATTATTTATGTGATGTGCAGGTTTTGGTAACTCTTGTTTCAAGTGACCCCGAAATAATGCCCGACTCACTGGCCTGCCTCGCGGCTTCAGCGGCTTTGGCTGTTTCTGATATTCCCATCCAGGAAATTATTTCAGAAGTAAGAATTGGAAAAGTGAATGGAGAGTTTGTAGTAAACCCTACCCGTTCAGAACTGGAAGAAGCCGAGATGGAATTTTTAATTGCGGCTACTGACAAAAATATAATGATGGTGGAAGGGGAAGCTAAGGAATGCCAGGAAGAAGATTTAGTGAAAGCCATTGAAGTAGCGCATAATGCTATCAAAATACAGGTAAAAGCACAGGAAGCATTAAGAGATAAAGTGGGCGTCACCGCAAAACGGGAATATGCGAAACCTTATCGCAATGAGGAATTAAATCAAAAGATAATTGCTTTTGCAAAAGATAAATTGTTTGCGATTGCTTCAGCAGCAACTTCAAAAAATGAAAGAAAGGAATCGTTCGATAAGCTTGTGGATGAAATTACTGCATATCTTGGAGAAGATTTGACCGAAGAAGATAAAGGATTAATAAGTTTTTATTTTGACGAGCTGCAATATCATGTAGTGCGCGATATGATGCTGGAAACCCGTAAACGCCTTGATGGACGTGGGTTAGAAGAAATAAGGCCGCTTACCATGGAAGTTAGTCCGCTTCCATCACCACATGGTTCCGCATTATTTACCCGTGGTGAAACTCAATCTTTGACCACAGTTACACTCGGTACGCCGCTTGATGAATTATTAGTGGAAAGCGCTGCTACCAGCAATTATTCTAAATTTATTTTGCATTATAACTTCCCGCCCTTTTCTACAGGTGAAGTAAAAATGATGCGTGGCGTTGGCCGTCGGGAAGTAGGGCATGGTAATCTTGCCATGCGTTCTTTGAAACAAATAATGCCGGGAGATGACTATCCTTACACGGTAAGGGTGGTGAGTGATATTTTGGAAAGCAATGGTTCTTCGTCTATGGCTACGGTTTGTGCCGGCTCGCTTGCGTTGATGGATGCAGGCGTTCCTTTCAAAAAACACGTAAGTGGCATCGCGATGGGATTGATTTCAAAAGAAGGAAAGTTTGCCATACTTTCTGATATACTTGGTGATGAAGATCATTTAGGTGACATGGATTTTAAAGTAACCGGCACAAGAGATGGCATTTGTGGTGTACAAATGGATATTAAAGTGGATGGTCTTAGCATGGATATTATGAGGCAGGCACTGGATCAGGCAAAAAAAGGAAGAATGCATATTTTGGATGCCATGTACCAATGTATTCCTGAACATAACGCCGATGTGAAGCCACAGGCGCCGAGAATGGAAAAACTGATTATTGACTCCGAATTTATTGGCGCAGTAATAGGGCCAGGTGGGAAAATTATCCAGGAAATTCAGAAAACTACTGGTGCTACTATTAATATTACAGAAGTAGGAAAGACAGGTGAGGTAAGTATTTTCTCGGCTAATAAGGAAAGCCTTGATCAGGCGGTGGCCTGGGTTAACAGTATTGTAGCGCAACCCGAAGTGGGCGATATTTATGAAGGCACGGTGAAGGGAATTAAAGAGTTTGGCGCCTTTGTAGAATTCCTGCCTGGTAAGCAAGGACTTTTACATATTTCCGAAATTATGTGGAAGCGCCTTGATAATATGGATAATGTTTTTCAGGAAGGCGATAAAGTAAAAGTGAAGTTGGTAGGTGTAGATCCTAAATCAGGTAAGTTTAAACTGAGCAGAAAAGCATTGTTGCCAAAGCCTGAACAAAACCAGGCGCCTCATCATCGTACTGATAATTAATTTTATTTTAAATAATTAGTAAAAGAGGCATCTCAAAAGGACAGCCTCTTTTTTATTGCCTGTTTTTGGGAAAACAGCAGGTACACCCGGAGCGAATTAGTTCAAACCTGGAGAAATGAGGTTAAGTTATATCCCAATGAAGTGAAAGTGTATCCCAATGAGGTGAAAGTGTATCCCAATGGGTTTAAAGTGTATCCCAATGAGGTTCGATTGTATCCCAATGAGGTTCGATGATACACTTATGAGGTTTGATGCCAGACCTGACAGAGAATTTTCCTAAAATAAAAAAAATGCTGCCCTTTTGAAACGGTTCCTTTTTATTATTAGGATTATTGGTAAAAAATGATAAATTCACGCAACTATATTAAAATTTAATGATAAAATGAGGAAAGCCATTCTGCTTATTTTGATAACAATCATTGTAATCCTTGCTTTTTGTTTGTGGCAGGGTTT
>DATCWN010000474.1:0-2039 GCA_036566285.1 Hanamia sp. | reverse complement strand
CCCACCATCCTTGATACGCGGGGCATGAAGGTGGAGAACAAAGAAAAGCAAATTAAAGGGATGGCCGTAACCAGCCCAACCAGCGTGGGAGTAAGATGAAGTTGGTGAGTTATCTCCAGTATTACCGGGCCAACCGATGTAATGGGTGCCCGTAAATTTGCTGCAATGAGGATGATACTAAATAGGATCATCGCTGCCTTCCATGTAAATTTTTTATTCACAAGCTCCACCAATTATGATTAATGAAAGGTTGTGACTGATTATTAAAAGTGACCGGGGGTTTATTCTCAATGTTGATACTGTTTTTCATTTTTTGCTATGGATGCTTTCGTCTATTAAGAAATGCAAATTAACAAGTATTGTACGTCTTTGTGAAAGTTGCCTTAACCAGGAAGGTTTTTTTCAGAGATTTGATTTAAAAGAGAGTTTGCAAAAGGCTTTCTTGGTTTAATTGAGCACTTACTGTGTACGTCATTGAGAGAAAACATGCGCTACAAAAATTAAGTTCGAATCAAAAAAGACTAAGCATGTTTTCGTGGCAATCTTTTTTGCTGTTAACTTTAACCGTACATCGTTTAAAACTTTTCTCGGCTTATTGTTTATGTTTAAACGCAATATTCTATTAAAACACACCCATAAATAAAATGGCTTCATCTATTCAGGAAATAAAAAAAGATTTAGAAAAAAGAGATAAAAAAGAATTACTTGCTTATTGCCTCAGGTTAGCGAAATATAAAAAAGAGAATAAAGAGTTGCTTGGCTTCTTACTTTTTGAAGCGGATGATATTACAAGCTACATCGAAAATGTAAAACAGGAAACGGATACCTTCTTCGAGGAAATAAATAAGTCGAATGTTTATTACATCAAAAAAAGTGTTCGTAAAATTCTTCGCAACGTTAATAAACACATTCGCTTTGCAGCATCCAAACAAGCAGAAGCAGAATGGCTTATTCATTTTTGCAATTGTTTTCAAACATATTCAATCCCTATGAAAAAGAGCCGGCAGTTGATCAATTTATTTGAAAATCAACTAAAGAAAATTGAGGTTGCGTTATCTTCTCTTCATCCGGATTTGCAATACGATCTCAGAAAGCAGATCAGATACTAAACATAATGAGGGGACAGCGGCCCAAATACAACCTGAAGCCGCCCCTGATTAATTACTATTTGATACTCCCTTTTAATGATTCAGAATTTGAGGCAAGGCAGCTTCGAACAGTGCTGTAAATTCCTGGCTGCTCAAGATAAGCCCTTGTTTTTGTGCATCGTTTGCAAGATTGTAAGCCCATTCCGCGGCAGCCATTCTTTGATTGGGCGTTCCATGATGGCCAGGTGTTGTTGTTTGACAATCTCCAATATTAAAAAATACCTGTAAGAATTGTTTAACCCTTTTCCACTGCATACCGGCTCCCCTTGCATGGGAAAGATAATAAGCAGAATAAGCATCAGCCATCAGTTCAGTTTCACGCGATGCCTCCGCAGTTAATTCATCGGTGTTTACGCCCATTTGAAATTGGATTTGATGTCCATATTCATGAGCGAGTATTGCCTGCGGCGCTACATCTCCAAAACCAATAGCGGTGAACGCTTGCATAATACCATCGCCCATAACGATCTTGGGAGGAAGTAAACCAATTCCCGGAAAATCAAGTAGTGGAATGGAAGCGCTATTAAAGGTAAAAATCGGATGATCGCCATTCCTGAGTTGTGGATACTCGGCAAGTAAGGCCAAAACGCCATCCGCAAGCGATTCAGCCAATTCCTGATCTATCCCGATAAATGCATTCATATAGGTTTTTACAAGCTTTTCCCTGTCGCGCAGCATGCTTCCATGCATAGGCACCATTACTATATCATCTGTTTGAATATTCCAAAAGCGCTTTAAATCCTTAAATGTTTTGGTTAATACCTGAGTGTATTCTCCATTGATTCCAAAACTTTGATTAGCGGAGCTGTTTTCATAGATTACTGAATAAAAGAAGGGTAAATCAATTGCATCAAACTGATTAAAAACATAATCAAAAAGATCCGCGTCCCA
>DATCWN010000426.1:0-2338 GCA_036566285.1 Hanamia sp. | reverse complement strand
GAAGTATAAGCCAGTGCATTGATGGATTGTGCCGATTTTGCGGCAACAGTATCTGAATGGATTTTTACATTGCTGAAATCATAACCAAATCTTGGCTCATAAAAATTGCGGACTTCATTAGGCAAGGGTTGACCGGTGCTGTTTAAATTGCCTACAAAATTTTCTAAATTATTATCAGTTGTAGTCTCTGTATCATTCATTTCTTTACGCTGCATTTTCTTTTCTTCTTCTTCACAATGGGCGCATTTCCGTTGTACGGGTGTAACGGGAATTGAAGTAGGTTTAAAAAATGAATTATCATTTGTCTTTGTTTGAAGCATTGGTGTTTCCATCCGCATTATTTTATCAGCCATTGAGTCGGCTTCCTGTTCGTCCCGATAATTATCGGGATCGTTGGGTTGATTAATAGTTAATTTGGGTTGAATAAAGGGAACACTATTTTTAGCATTACCAAAAAAACTGTTTCCGGTATTTTGTTTACTTTCTGTTTTATTAATGGTTGCGAAAGCATTCATAGCAAACGTTTTTAAGGGATAAAATATTTATTTACCACTCCGTTATCAGTGCGAATTTCATCCAGGGCAATTGAACATAAGAAAATCCCCAGGGAAGTTTATCTAATAATATATCCACTGATTTTCTTTCTACCTGCAGTTTCCAATATCTATCTGTTTCATTAAAACTTAATTTACCATTACGTTGTAAAAATGTTTCCTGCAAGCCCTGTGGTGATGTATTTTTCAATACTGCCCAATGTGTAATTACAGCCTGCAATAATTCGTTGGCTTCTTTTATTTCCGTTTCTTCTATTTTAATAAAACGATCCATGTGTTCTTCATCCGAAAGCCCGCACAAAATTTTATTCAATAGCATCATATATTCAGGTTGCTGCTGCTGACCGTTTACGAGGTACTGCAAAAGATGTACTGCTTTTTGTTTACAGAAGTTATCCTTAAAATTTTTCAATTGCAATAAGCCGGTGGCTGTAAAGAGATTTTGTAAAAAAGGATGTAGAATGATTAGGCCGGCATTATTGATATAGATGGATTTGTTCTCAGCTTTCAGCTTATCCATTTCCTCTTCAGTTTCTTTTTTTACTTCCTTGATGATATTTTCAGGGCGTGGTTTTTTGACGGTCGTTTCAGTTAATGTTTTTACATCAATAACGTCATTCGTTTTTTTTGCCGCGGCAACAATTGCATTTTTAATCTGTAAAAATATTTTTTCATCAGCGCCCTTTGAATGCAGGACAGCTATCCATTTCATCATTTCCTGTATGTCTATTTCATCCTTTATGCCCGGCAGAAATAATTCGAGTATCCTGTTTATGAATTCATCATCGAACTGCATTAGCAGTCGTTCCGTTGCCTGCGGATTTTTTTGTAAAAAATCACCAAATTTTTTTATGAACGAATCGGGATTAAGTTGCACTGCGGCTCCAATTGCTGTTTGCCATTCCATGAAATTGATGCCGAATGCTGTCCATGGCATTTTGCCTGTGGAGAGAAAATAAAAGAATTGTTGGAGGCTGTTCTCCTCTTCAACTACTTTAATTGTTTCTCCTCCTTCTGTCAGTTTTTGTTTTAAGGGTATGCCTTTAATTTTATGGGTAAGTTCGGCCATGCATTTGGCAACAAAATCTTTTTCAAAATTTTCATTTGTCATGTTACCAAGGTCTATCTCAATGGTATTGATTCGTACTAATTCATCTTCAGGAAAATAATCAGACAATAATTTATCTATATCATTTATCAATTCTTCTTTAACCAGCTTTACACATTTTCGTTGTAGTGTATGGCTTTGCAGACTGCTTTGCGTTTGCAGTTCAAGAGAAAACTTTTTTATGGTATGTTTTTGTTGAATCATAAAATTTAACTCACGGTCATAAACCAGGAAATTATTGAAGGTTTACTTTAAAGGGAAGGTTGCATAAACCTTCCTGGTTTGCTAAGATTCCATACATCCTAACAATTTTATTTGGCCTTGTCTAATTTTTTTGCTTCTGTAAACCATTCTTTTTTTATGGTATTTGGCGAACGACCCATTTCTTTAGCCAGGCTTTCAATATCATTTTTTGTCAAGAAAGAGAGTTGTTTGTAAGTATGAATGCCAACTTTATTCAATTCTGTTTCAACACTTTCCCCAATGCCTTTTATTTTTTTGAGGTCGTCTTTGCCGATAGCCTTTCCTATTTTTTCCTGTATGGATGGCCTCTCCATGTCTTTTGCTAATTCGGCTGCATGTGCAAACCATTTTGCATCAATAGTTTTCACATCTACATTCATCATAGCAGCCATTACCGGAATATCTTTTTGTGTTAGCTTACTTAATTGCAAAT
>DATCWN010000350.1:0-7166 GCA_036566285.1 Hanamia sp. | reverse complement strand
AGATTTTGACCGTTATGGAGTGGTAGAACTTAACGAAGACTATTCCATAAAATTATTTAAAGAAAAACAATTTTATAAATCAGGTTTAATCAATGGCGGTGTTTATGCTTTAGATGTTAATAGGTTTTTAAAGGAAAATCTTCCGGAAAAATTTTCTTTTGAAAAAGAGTTTCTTGAAAAAAACATCAATCCGGAAAATCAAAGAGCAACATTATTTGGGCAAGTGCAGGATGAATATTTTATTGATATTGGAGTACCGGAGGATTATAAGAAGGCTCAGGTTGAATTGGTGTCAATGGTAAATGGTGAATGGTCAGATGGCTAAATGGTTCATTGGTTGATTGGTTTAACTGTTTTATTTATTCTATAATTTTCATTCTCAATTCTTATTTCCTAATTGAAAAATTTTAATCTAAAAAATATCAACCCCTCATGGACGCTCTTTATTGATCGCGATGGCGTCATCAATGACGAAAAACATTTGGATTATATCCACACCTGGGATGAATTTAAATTTTATGATGGCGTGAAAGAAGCGCTTGAAATTTTCAATAAAAAATTCGGGACCATCATTATGGTTACTAACCAACGGGGAGTTGCCAAAGGCCTTACAAAATTGAAAGACCTTGAATTAATTCATAAAAACATGTTGCAGGAGATTGAAGATTCCGGGGGAAGAATTGATAAAATTTATTTTTGCCCTGACATGGAAAGTCCCAACCGGAAACCCAATCCTGGTATGGGTTTGCAGGCGTTAAAAGATTTTCCAAAAATAGATTTATCAAAAAGCATTATGATTGGAAACACTTTAAGCGACATGAAATTTGGCAAAAACCTTGGCGTTGCCATCAATATTTTTTTGCCAACCACAAGAAAAGATGTGGATGTAAATGATCCAGATATTGATTTGGTTTTCAATGATCTAATCTCTGTAGCAAAAGCATTATAACTTAGCCCTAAACTATCTAAACTTCTAAACTATCTAAATTTCAACCTCAAAACTATCCACCTCCACAGGCATTCATCCCAAGGCATTATAGCTTAGTTAAATGTTTGCCGGTTAACAATAAATTAAACGAATTAAAGTTTTCTTTGCTCAAATGTTTTTGATGAACCAACTAATCCTTTTATTAAGTTCCTTCTTTATTTTTGGCAATAGTTTCGCACAGGATATTAATTCAGCAAATAGAAAATCTCTCCGGCAGAAAGAAGATTCTTTAAAAACTTTTGCCATCACCATTATACAGGGAAGAACAGCTGAGGAGCGTTTTACGGCAGATAGCCAGTTCACCAAAATGTTTGTGAGGGCCTTAAAAATTAAAGGTTCTTTTCATTACCCCTTTGATTCTCTGATCACCATTTCCAAACTTTCTCCCGCCGACAGTTCTTTTAAAATATTCACATGGCAGTTGGTAATTAATGACAACCTCGTACGCCAGCATGGAGCCATACAAATGAAAACCCCTGACGGATCTCTCAAACTTTTTCCATTGATTGATAGAACGTCAATGATCAGTAATCCTGAAGATACCATTGCTAATAATTTTGGTTGGGTGGGCGCTGTGTATTACAAACTGATTGAAAAAAAAGCTTTTGGAAAAAATTATTATACGCTTTTAGGGTACGACGAAAATAATCTGAACAGTAACAAAAAAATTATTGAAATTCTTACTTTTAAAAATGGCGAGCCGGTTTTTGGAGGTTCCAATTTCAGTTTCCAGGGGAAAAAATCTGTAGCAAGATACATTATGGAATACAAGAAAGATGCAAGTCCCAGATTAACTTTTGATACAGAACAAGACATGATTATTTACGAACACCTGATTTCTGAAACAGGTGAAATCAATAAAAAATACACTTACATTCCTGATGGCGATTATGAAGGCTTGAAATGGATAGATGGCAAATGGGTTCACATCCAAAAAGTATTTACCCAAACCACTCCTGAAGGCCAGGAACCAGTACCACACCCCATTAGAGATGCAAAAGGAACTATTGATGAGTCGAAATTAAGTCAGCGTATGCCGGAAAACGGGAAGAACAGCGAAGAACTAATTATTCAAAAACCTTCTAATAAAAAAATTAAGGATAAATAATAAGAGAATTTGATTTTTCAGGAATACGAAGATTCCTGGATTTGCTATTATCAGTTATCAATTAAAAATGTACCCAGATCAATGATCTCTCCTTCTCTCATGGTAAATTCATCCATATCTGAAAGGTCAAGATTGGACATCACTTTGCTTTTAAAAATTTGGTGTTTATTTTTATAAACTACAAAATAAAAATCCGGCTTATCATCCAAGTTTGCAGGACTTGAGAAATCATTTTTAGAAAAAAGAAACCTGGCAATACCTTCTTCATCAGGAGTGGCTTCACCAAGGAAATCATCATTAAAAACGTCTCTGTCATAAAGCCTTACGGAAATACCATCCCCTGTAACAGGTTCATCATTCCCTTTTGCAATGAGGCGTACTTTTACCTCAATATTCATTTCTTTGTTTAATGCGATCGAAGACATTGTACTAATTTTTGCAAAAAGTAATGATTTTTATTTATTCATCCAATTTCAGCACTGCCATGAATGCTTCCTGTGGCACTTCCACATTTCCAATCTGCTTCATTCTTTTCTTACCTTCTTTCTGTTTTTCCAATAATTTCCTTTTCCTGCTGATATCACCACCATAGCATTTTGCGGTAACATCTTTTCTGATAGCGCTTATATTTTCCCTCGCAATTATTTTAGCTCCAATGGCGGCCTGTATAGCAATCTGAAATTGCTGACGGGGCACTAATTCTTTTAATTTTTCACAAAGTTTTCTTCCAAAATCCTGTGATCGCATACGGTGAATTAAAGAACTCAAGGCATCCACTTTTTCACCATTCAATAAAATATCCATTTTTACAATGTCGCTTTCACGATAACCGATTGGGTGATAATCGAAGGAGGCATAACCCCTTGTAACACTTTTTAGCCTATCATAAAAATCAAAAACTATTTCCGTTAAAGGCATCTCAAAGCTAAGCTCCACGCGGGTTGGCGTCAAATATCCCTGGTTGATAAGAATCCCTCTTTTGCTAATGCACAGTGTCATAATGTTGCCGATATAATCGGGCTTTGTAATAATTTGTGCTTGTATAAATGGTTCTGTAATTTTCTCAATCCGGCTGGGGTCGGGCATTTGCGTAGGATTGTTCACTGTTATTTTATCGCCTTTTGTAGTGTATGCAAAAAAACCAACGTTAGGAACCGTAGTAATTACTGTTTGATTAAATTCTCTTTCAAGCCTCTCCTGGATAATTTCCATGTGCAGCATTCCCAGGAAACCACATCGGAAACCGAAGCCCAAAGCCTGCGATGTTTCCAATTCAAAAGTAAGCGACGCATCATTCAACTGAAGCTTTTCCATACAATCTCTCAACTCCTCAAATTCATCCGTATTCACAGGAAAAATTCCCGCAAAAACCATAGGCTTTACTTCCTCAAAACCTTTGATGGATTCGGTAAAAGGATCATTGGTTAAAGTAATGGTATCTCCCACTTTTACTTCTTTTGCATTCTTGATCCCTGTAATTACATAACCGACATCACCGGCCTGCACTTCGGATTTGGGCATCATCCCAATCTTTAAAATACCTACTTCATCAGCGCCATATTCTTTTCCTGTGTTGGAAAATTTTATCTTATCATTCTTTTTAAGAACGCCGTTGAAAATTCTGAAGTAAACAATAATTCCCCGGAAACTATTAAAAACACTATCAAAAATTAAAGCCTGAAGAGGTGCGTTTATATCGCCCTTTGGTGCTGGGATTCGTTTGATAATTGAGGTAAGGATTTCCTCAATGCCAATGCCGGTTTTGGCACTTGCATGTAAAATATCTTCCGGCTTACAGCCAATTAATTCTATGATCTGGTCTTCCACTTCCGCGATCATGGCGCCATCCATATCAATTTTGTTAATCACCGGAATTATTTCCAGGTCATTATCTATGGCAAGATATAAATTGGAAATCGTTTGTGCCTGTATGCCCTGGGTCGCATCTACCAGCAGCAAAGCACCTTCACATGCAGCCAGCGCCCGGCTTACTTCATAGCTAAAGTCCACATGACCGGGAGTGTCAATGAGGTTCAACACATATTCAACACCTTCAAACTTATAATTAATTTGAATGGCATGGCTTTTTATGGTAATTCCTTTCTCACGTTCAAGGTCCATA
Organism: Hanamia sp.; assembly: GCA_036566285.1. Classification (GTDB taxonomy): domain Bacteria; phylum Bacteroidota; class Bacteroidia; order Chitinophagales; family Chitinophagaceae; genus Ginsengibacter. Next base: position 2,948 of record DATCWN010000350.1, on the reverse strand, counting down.
TTGTCCAAAACCTGGGCCTGCATATCGCGATCGTTTACCGTGTGGGTAAACTCCAGCAAACGGTCAGCCAGCGTGCTTTTACCATGATCAATATGGGCTATTATACAAAAATTTCTGATGTTCTCCATTTTCCCGAAAGTAATTTAAAAAATCGGCCAAAGGTAACAAAAGAGCGGGCACCAAACATTTAATTACACATAAATTAACCAGACAAAAAACCACAAATGAACTTGAAAAAATAAAAGGCCAAATACAAGGGCAATCCAAAGGCATTTATTTTATTGATTTACTTTTTAAACCAAGCAGTTTAAAAATCTAATAAAAGAAGTTACTTTGATAATTAATCAACGCATTAATAAATTTACTTCTAACTGTGATATGAAATTATGTGATTTTTATTTAGCTCGCCTGTTTAGAAAAAGCAAGTTTCTATTCTCAATAGTTTTGGTATTTTTTCTTCTGAATATATCAGCGAATTTCATTTTTAAGGCACAGCATACTCCCATTTTTGTATGGGATCTTTATGCAAATCCTATTCCTGGTCAGGCGGTGTATTCATTTCCTGAAATAAAGTACAATGGTGGGAAAGTATTATTTTTCCACCGTACCTGGAATGAGCCGGAAAAATTGTTTTTTGTGAATACCATCAATGAGTTCATAACAATGAAACAAAATAATAATCGTGATCCTTTGAAAAATTATATTGATAACTGGAATATTAATCACCCATTTTTTATAAAACTATTTCCGGGAGTAAAATTATATAACGACACTACAGAATTGAAACAATTTCCTGCATGGTTTAAAAGATACCTTGAACAATACCTTAAAGAACCGGTTTACAATATTGACATCTATCAAACGAAAGTTGCCTGGGACGACAAGGGTAATTTAAAAAAATTATCCTCTACCCTACTATTTAAGTTGCTATGAAAATAACAGAAACCGGAAAGGAAAGAGTAGCTTTGACGCGGCTTGTACTAATTTATATGCTCGTCTTCCTGGCATATCGTTTTCTCATAAATACCACACCTTCCCATTTTTTAAAACCTTCTTTTTTTTTATTAGAACTGGATTTAACTTATTGGTTTTACAAATTTTCATTTATACCGGGACTGATAATATACAATCAAACAGGTGCTGCTGTTTTCGATATGGCCCTTTTCCTTTTTTGTGGTTTAGGAATTTTGTTTCCACTTAGACGGGTCTTTATCTGGGTGTTTAGCTGTTTGTATTTCATTTACGCTATTAGTTACGATACTTATATTGTACATCACGCCAACCCGCTTTCCGTAATGGTATTAATTACTTTACCCTTCTGGGCTAAAAAAAATGAGCATTGGAAATTGTTATGGGAAGCCATGCGCTACTATATCTGCTTCTTATACACTTCTGCTTTCATTTGGAAAACCATAATTGGGAATTCATTTTTTGTATGGGACAATGGAGTAAACTCTGTAAAGTATAACCTGGTTGAATATCTCTATCATTGCCCCGACACCATTACGGCTCTTGTTTTAAAATATTTCATCACTCATCCTTTTATTCTCAATACCGGCCATGTATGTATTATTTTGTTAGAAGGCCTGATGGTAGTGGGATTTTTTACAAAAAAATACGATACCTGTTTAATGATATTCCCGGTAATTATTCATCTTGCCACTTACTTTTTTGCAGATGTCTTTTTTATTGAAATGCTGGTGCTGGTGTTTGTCTTTTTTAATAAAAAACAAATAACATGGCTTCTAAAAAAATTTCCATTATTGGGTTGGTATTGGAATAATAATAATGAGGTGACATTGAAGCGGGCCAGTCCAGGCACGAATTGAATACTAAACAATATACGCCGCGGTTAAATATCTCCAATCAAAATTATCGGAATCATAAGAATCTAACGGTATAATTTCTTTATCCAGGGCAGTTGATTTCAAAATATTTTTAGCAACTAATTTTTTCTTCGCCTCATGAATGTAATCCTGTAAAACCGGATTGCTCATCCATAATTTTTGCGGAGTTTCAAAACCAATTTTATCTTTTCTCCATCCTATTTCAGCGGGTAAAATATTAGTCATAGCCGTACGTAATACAAATTTCGTAAACCCATTTTGTATTTTGTATTGAGAAGGCAGTGAAAAAATAAACTCCACCAACTGATGATTTAAAAAAGGTAATCTCACTTCCACTCCATGCGCCATAGAATTCCTATCGGCATAACGTAATAATTCTTCAAGGCCGAATTGAAATGTGTTGAAATATAAAATATCATTCAATTTTTTTACAACAGGTTTAAAGAAAAAAGAGGTATCAAAATTTTCCCGTAAAAATTCATTTCTGATTTCAGGATGATTTCTTTGAATTCTTTCAACCCGCCTCATAAGCAACTGAGCCGTTAGTTTCGGAAAATAAGCGGCCATATAATTTTTATAATTCCATTCAACACCTGAAGGATCACTCATTTTATTCCTCTCATTTTTGGAAAATTTGATGCCTTTGGAAAGAAGTAATTCCTGCCAATACCAATGAAAATATTTGGTATATCCTGCCAGTGTTTCATCAGCGCCCTGGCCATCGAGCAAGACTTTAACGCCATGCTCTTTTGACAATTCAAACACTTTAAATTGTGCCAAACAACCTGAACTTTGATAAGGTTCCTCCTGGTAATAACTAATTTTCTCAAAGTCCTTTATTAAGTCATCTGCGCTTGGTGTTACCCGGACACTTTCAATATTATATCGTTTTGCCAAAAGATCAATATACCCGGATTCATCTTTTTTAAAACCCTTAAAAACCGCAGAAAAGGTTTTCAAATTTTCAGTTTTTGATACAGGCAAATCATGTTTAAAATATTTAAGAATGGTGGCTACAATGGAAGAGCTATCAAGTCCCCCGCTCAAACTCGTCCCAATCGGAACATCGCTTCGCAATCTTCTTTTCACCGAGGTATTGAA
>DATCWN010000243.1:0-12296 GCA_036566285.1 Hanamia sp. | reverse complement strand
TTGTTATTAATATATTCTTTCAGTTCAGCAAATGTCATATCCTGTGTTTCAGAACTAACTCTGTCTCTAATTTCACGCATCATTTTAACTGCGTCAAAAGTTTTCTTTTTTTTAATCGTTTCCATAATTAATCAAATCTTTTGGACTTCTGATTTCTATCATTTGGTATCCTAATCTAAGGTTTACCGAATTATATCCTTTTATTCTGTCCAAATTTACAATATGTTTAAAATTCCAACTTGCGAAAACGTCTACTTTATTTATTTTGAAAAACAAGTTTGGAAGATTGCAGACACATCGCTTTACTATAGTGTATCAAATAATCCTTTTATCATGATCCAGACAGTTTTAATTTTGATAAAGTGCAGAAGGCCTCATGTTTTCATCAGCTATTTTTTCATAAACCATAATCTTTACCGTCCATTGGGGAAAGGAATAATTAAGCGCTACTTCCACTTTAAAAAGTTGCAGGTCATGCTTTTTTGAATCAAGTTCCAGGATGCTGGAGGCAAAACTTCTGTCTTCATCAGGCACATCGTAAGGGCCGGTTAACTTAGAAGAGGTCCTATCATAAAATGTAAGATTGGCACCGTTCAACTGTCGGTAATATTGTTTGTATTTTGAAACGGCTTCTTTAAAGTCTTCTGTCTGGAACATGATTGCCTGCCAGCTATAAGAATTGGGATCAGAATATTTAGTGATGGTACTTTCCAATGAGCCGGCAGGAATTATCTTGCTTTGAAACTCAATGGTACCAGCGGTTTGCATAAGCGTATCACCTTTTATGTTATTGAAATTCTGGTAATAATCCCTTGCTACTTTTTCAACATCCGGCTTTACGGAAGGAGATGATTTCAGAGCGGGCAATTTTATTTGTGCGCAAAGAGAAAGTGTTGTAAAAATAAATACAACGATAAGCAATAGTTTCATAAGGATTTTAATTTTTAGTTCTGGTTTTCAATTGCGATGATATAACATAAATTTTATGGCAGGAAATAAAAATAATCCACAGGGTGTGAATAAGATCGTTGTTGTGAATGGTGAGTGGTGAGTGGTGAATGGTGAATAGTGAATGGTTACTGTGAATTTATTGATCATTGATCATTGATCATTGACCATTGCCTATTGCCCATTCACCCTGGTCAATGTTTAACGTTCTCAATATTTGGCTAACGGGGGGGTTTGTTTATTTTTGCCACTAATTTTTATTTCCCTGAAAAGAGCTTACAAAATATTTCTAAAATTCCTGCTGGCAATTTTGATGCTGATCATAGTGGTATGGATATTATTACAAACGAGCTTTTTTCAAAATTTTATTATTCATAAAGTCGCAAAAAGCCTTTCAAAAAATCTGAATACTACGGTATCTATAAAGCATGTTGACCTCGGGCTTTTTGATAGGATGTTACTACAAGGCACGCTGGTATTGGATCACAATAAAGACACTTTACTTTATGCGGGAACTGTCAGGGTGAGCATTACTGATTGGTTTTTCTTTAAAAATAATATCACTTTAAAATACATAGGCCTTGATAACGCCATCATTAACCTTAAAAGAAAAGATGCTGACTGGAATTATCAGTTTCTTGTGGATTATTTTTCAAGCCCCTCAACGAAAAAAGATACTTCAAAAAATGTGATCCATCTTGATTTGAAAGTATTGAATTTAAAGAATGTAAAAATCTGGCAGCAGGATGAATGGAAAGGACGAAATATGCTGATCTCTTTAGGGCAATTGAATTTGCATGCGGACCTTTTTGATACCGAAAATAAAATAATAAAAATAAGTTCCATCGCACTTGATAAACCCGTTTTTTCTCAATATGATTATACAGGCAGGCGACCAAAAGATACCACCACTATCAGCAAAGAAGAGGAAGATATTGAAGTGCCAGGATTGCAATGGAATACAGAAGGATGGCAGGTTTTAGTAAAAAGTATTTCTTTAAAAAATGGAGGTATTGCCATTGAGAGAGAAGGCGGCCGGCCTCCGGTGTATAATTTATTTGACGACAGGCACATTGTACTTTCGGAATTAAACGGGCAGTTCAAAAGCTTTGAATTGGTGAATGATACTATTACTTCCAGGGTAAATATTTCAGTGAAAGACCGCGGAGGTTTTGTTGTAAAAAAATTAAGCACGGATTATAAACTCACTCCGGAATTAATGGAGTTTAAAAATCTTGATTTGGTTACCGCCAAAAGCCATTTAAAAAATTATTATGCCATGCGTTATAATAATTTAAATGACGACATGCAGGATTTCGTACATGCAGTAACGTTAGAAGGCCATTTTGAAGACAGCAAATTGAGTACGGACGACCTTGCCTATTTTGCTCCTGAGACAAAATCATGGAATACTGTTTTTTCTTTGAACGGAAAGGCGAAAGGGAAAGTGGATAACATTACTGCGCAAAAAATGATCATCCGCGCGGGCGCGAATAATTACGTTGACGGTGATATGAGCCTGAGAGGTTTACCCGACATTGAAGAAACATTTATTGATTTCAGGGCGAGGGAATTAAGAACCACTTATACCGAGTTGACAAATCTGATACCTTCTCTCAAAGGCATTACCACTCCGCGTTTAAGTACTTTTGGAAGTATTAAGTTTGTCGGAAGCTACACCGGCTTTATCCGTGACTTTGTTACTTACGGAACTTTATCCACCGATATTGGAATTTTACAGGCAGACCTTCATCTGCAGGTGCCTCATGCAGGCCAGGCACTTTATGCAGGTAAAATTTCCACCAATAATTTTCAGTTGGGAAAGTTCATAGATAACAGTGGAATAAGTACCATTTCCTTTGATGGAAAAATAAATGGCAGAGGCTTTAATGCAAACGATGTGAACCTTGGAATTGATGGAACCATCAGTAAGGTCGGTTTTAATAATTATACTTACACCAATATTATTGCTCATGGAGATTTTAAGAAAAAACTTTTTACCGGCTCGGCAAGCATTGATGATGATAACATTAAAATAGATACGCTGGTGGGCTCTATTAATTTCAGTAAAAAAAATCCTGAGTTTAATCTGAAAGCAGATGTAGATCGCCTCAATCTTAAGCAATTAGGATTTACGAACGACAGCATTTCTGTAACAGGAAAATTCAATCTTGATTTTACAGGAAATAATATTGATAATTTTTTAGGATCTGCAAAATTATACGATGCTGTTTTGATGGATAATGGCCAGCATTTATCCTTCGATTCGCTCGCGATCAATTCTTCTTTTGTAAACAACAAAAAGTTATTAACAGTACAAACCAATGAGCTGGAAGCCAGTATCAACGGCAACTTTAAGATACTTGACTTGCCGGATGCCTTTCAATTATTTTTAAATAAATACTATCCTGTTTACATTAGTAAGCCCAAAAGAAAAACAGAAACCCAGGATTTTACTTTTTTGGTTAAGACAAAAAATGTAAGTGATTATATCAATTTATTTGATAAAAAAATAAAGGGACTTGACAATTCTATTTTTATCGGCAACATCAACATTGCTCAAAATACTTTGAATCTACAGGCCGATGTGCCGCAATTTAATTACAGCAACATCAGTTTTAATAACATTCATTTTACAGGAATAGGAACGGGAGATACATTATTATTAACCGGCGAAATTGATGATGTGATCATTAATGACAGTCTTCATTCTCCCGGCACAAAAATAAAAGTGGTAGCAGCCAATGATATTTCTGACGTAACGATTAATGCTTCTGCTAATAAAACCTTAAGCGCCGCTGATCTTTCTGCAAGGATCCAGACAAAAAAAGACGGATTCAAATTAAGTTTTAATCCATCAACATTTACTATCAATCAAAAGCAATGGAGCGTTCAGAAAGATGGCGAAATAGAACTGAATAAAAAAATGCTGATGGCGCATAATATTAAGTTCTCGCAAAACGGGCAGGAAATATTTATATCAACAACGCCTTCGGATATTGGCAATAGCAACGATGTAATTATAGCGACACAAAATCTTATCGTTGAAGACATCACTCCTTTTTTTATGAAAACGCCGAAAGTAAATGGCTTACTAAATGGCAACGTGCGCATCAATGATCCATTTGGAAACATGGCTGTGGAGTTTGATACAAGAATTGACAAATTTAAATTTGAAAATGATTCAATTGGCGTGATAAGCGCTACCGGCGAGTATTTGGCAACGCAGGAAATTTTTAAGGTGAATGCTATTTCTAACAATGAGCTTTATAATTTTACTGCGGGCTTCGGTTTTAATCTTAAAGATTCTACCAACCAATTGAACGGTTCCGCGGTTTTTAATAATTCCGGCATTCATATTTTAGAGGAATACCTTGGCAATATTTTCAGTGGAATTAATGGTAGAGCTACCGGCAATTTAAACATTTCAGGAAAAATATCCGACCCGAAACTGACAGGAAGCATTAGCCTCAACAGCGCGAGTATGACCGTGGATTATACACGTTGCCGATATATTTTAGCGGATAACTCTGTTATTACTTTTAAACCGGATGAAATAGATTTTGGAGCCATAAAAATAAAAGATACACTCAACCATACGGCTACATTAAGCGGTAAAATTTATCATAGTTTTTTTGATAATTTTTTCTTCAATGAATTACATTTAAAAACTGATCAGGTAGGAAACAGTCCTTCAAAATTTGTTCTCCTAAATACTACAGCCCGCGACAATAAACAGTTTTACGGGCATGTGATTGGGCGGGCAGAATTATCATTGAACGGTTTTGTAACGGATATGCGCATGAATATTTCAGGCGAACCAACAGACAGCAGCCACATTTATTTGCCCACAGGCGAAACAGCAGAAACCGGAACACTTGATTACATAGAATTTATAAAGTTTGGCCGCGAAATGAAAACCGATTTAAAGTTGCGCGAGACTTCAAATATAAAAGTGGATATGGAGCTTACCGCCAACCCGCTAGCAAAGATTGATGTGATTCTTGATGAAACTACAGGCGACGTCATTAAGGCGCAGGGAAGTGGAAAATTAAATATTACCGCCGGCACCAAAGATCCACTTACCATTCGTGGAAGATATGATATTGAAGAAGGTGAATACACTTTTAATTTTCAAACGTTTTTAAAAACCCCTTTCACCTTGCAACAGGGGTATATTGAATGGCAGGGCGATCCCTATCTTGCCAACATGAACATTGATGCTATTTACAGGGCCGAAAATGTAAACCTTAGCAACATACCTACCAGCGCAGGTTTTACGAATTCCAAAGGGGACGTGGATATTATTTTTAAATTAAGAGGCACCCTGAAAGATCCAAGTCCTTCATTTGAATTTCAGTTTCCATTTGATAACCCTTTAAAAGGCGACCCTATTGCCAATGAATATTTAAAGACCCGGTACCAGGCGGACAAAAATGAATTGAATAAACAGGTAACCTCATTGTTGCTTTTCAATACGTTTATGAGCAACGACCAGAGCCTGCTGAGCAGCAACAATACAGGAAATTTTGTAACAAAAAGTGTGGGGCAATTATTATCCACTACTTTATCTTCTTCTTTAAACACGTGGCTGCAAAAATTGCTCAACACTAATTCTGTAAATCTTTATACCAACATTAATACCGCTGACTTTAATTTTCAAAAAGGCGGTACCCAAAAAGAAATTCAGAATGTAGGCAACTTCGGATTGAAGTCTTCTTTCTTAAACAATAAATTATTGGTTACCGTGGGAGGCAATGTGGATTATAGATTGGGCCAGGCAGTTACCAATTCTAATTCCAACTTTTTATTTACGCCCGATGTATCTTTTGAATATTTAATAACGCCCGATGGAAGATTCCGGGTAATCGGTTTCAACAGAAGCGATGCCGATCCGGGAGATATAGCAGGAGTTACACGCCGTAACCGTACCGGTGTCCAGCTTTCTTATCGTAAAGATTTTGACACCTTTGAAGAATTTTTTACCAATGAAAAGAGGAGAAGGAGGCGAGGTGGAAATTAAAAAATACTGGCCAACCATTTAAATTCTTCTTCATTTTAATCTAAAATATTTTTTTGGAAATCAATCTTTCTTTTGAAGAATGAATTTACAGGCCCTACGTCATTAACTCCACCTGATATTTGTATGTTTGTAATCAATGAAAAGTTTTTTACAGGAAATCAGAACTGTCAATGTTACCCGATACGTTACGCCTTTGCGTGAAGGCGGTTCGCTGCCTGCAATTACAGAAGCGGATGATGGCTTTTTGTATGTGCTTAAATTTCGTGGAGCGGGGCAGGGAGTGAAAGTGCTTATTGCTGAATTGATTGGCGCTGAACTCGCGCGTGTCTTTGGTTTGAAAGTTCCGGAAATTGTGTTTGCTCAGCTTGATCCTGCTTTTGGCCGCACAGAACCCGATGAGGAAATACAAGACCTGCTGAAAGCAAGTGTAGGATTGAATCTGGGACTTCATTATCTTTCCGGCGCTACTACTTTTGATCCGGTAGTTACTACGATTGATGCCACGCTGGCTTCTAAAATTGTGTGGCTCGATAGCTTTTTGAAAAATGTAGATCGCACTTCGCGCAACACAAATATGCTTTGGTGGAGAAAGGAACTGTGGCTGATTGACCATGGTGCGGGATTGTATTTTCATCATTCATGGAACAATTGGGAAGAAGAGGCGCTGAAACCTTTTACCCATATAAAAGATCATGTATTATTACCACAGGCCAGTGAGCTTGAGAAAGTGGATAAAGAATTTCATTCATTGCTTGATGATGAAATGATCCGCTCTATAGTCGCCTTAATTCCCGAAGCCTGGCTATTAATTGATTCGCCATTTAAAACGGTAGCGCATCACCGTGATGCATACACGCAGTTTTTGACGAAACGGTTTGCCCATTCAGAAATCTTTGTAAAAGCAGCCCAACATGCAAGAGAAGTACTTATTTGAGTATGCCGTCATCCGTATAGTGCCGCGGGTGGAGCGTGAGGAATTCCTCAATGTGGGTGTGATACTTTATTGTGCTAAACAGAAATTCCTGAAGATGTTATTTAAGATTGATGAGGAGCGCCTCACCTCTTTTTGCCGCGGTTGCGATGTGCCGAAAATGGACGAATATCTCCGGGCTTTTCAGCGTATTTGTGCCGGCGGTGAGGATGCCGGCCCTATTGGCAAGTTGTCTATGGCAGAGCGGTTTCGATGGCTCACGGCCACCCGGAGTACAGTAGTGCAAACATCAAAAGTACATCCCGGCTTTTGTGATGATGCGGGGGAAATGCTGGAAGGCTTGTTTAAAAAATCAGTAGATTAATTTTTATTAATTCAACCTTCTTATTATAATTCTATGCAAGGAAAACTTTGTAAATTATCGTTTTAATTTAATTGTGATTTCATCGTAATTCTGCGGATCGTAAATGATCTTTTCGTAGAGTGTAGTTGCAGATTCCGTTAGTGTTTGTATTTGAAAAGTATCCACATCAATAACGACTTTGTTGCTTCCCACTAATTGGTAATCAGAAGTATCATACACCTGGTCAACAAAAGAATATACTTTATTATCCTTCCGGAAATCTACATAATCAGCAGCAACTCCGGTATAATTATCGGAACCAACCGGAACTCCGTCTTCAACTGTATTGTAACTGGTACTTTCTACTCCCCACTTATTTTGAAGAGAAGGATTAGAAGTATTTTTATCATCTTTTTTGCAGCCTGCTATTAATAATAGAGAAGCAATTACAGCACACGTAATAAACTTTTTCATGACTGATTTTTTAAAAGTTATAAAATAATTGTAAACCAATTTCTTAAGATTTCGTTTCAATAAAAGAACGAATTTTTACATGGCTGGTATAAATTAGTATCTGGTTGAATTTGCTTTTGAACCCTTTAAGAAATTATTTTTTCTGTCGTCTTCTTAAAAATGTAAATCATTTTATTTATCCTTGCATTCCATTTTTATTTATTTAAAACGATGATATGAAATATTTTGTTAGCCTGATTTTATTTGCAATGAGTCAATCATCTTCGCTCCAGGCACAAGACTGGGCTAACTTAGCTCGTTACAAAAATGAGAATGTACAGCTTGAATTGCCTAAGGCAAATGAGAACCGTGTTGTGTTTATGGGCAATTCCATTACTGAAGGATGGATAAAAAAAGACCCGGATTTTTTCTCAGGGAAATCATACGTTAATCGCGGTATCAGTGGACAAACGACGCCTCAGATGTTGCTGAGGTTCCAGGCCGACGTAATTGCTCTTAAACCTAAGGTGGTCGTTATCCTGGCTGGCATTAATGACATTGCTGGTAACACTGGTCCTTCCACACTTGAAATGATAGAAGACAATATTTCCTCCATGTCGGTGCTGGCAAACTCAGCAGGCATCAAAGTGATTCTTTCTTCTGTGCTTCCTGCATATGACTTTCCCTGGAGGCCAGGGCTAAGTCCTGCTGAAAAAGTAGTTTCGCTAAACGAATGGATTAAAAATTATGCATCCAAAAATGGATTCATTTACCTTGATTATTATTCACCGATGGTTGATGACAGAAAAGGTTTAAAAGCTGAATATACTACGGATGGCGTGCATCCTAATGAGAAAGGATACAAGATCATGGAGCCGCTTGTCGAAAAGGCAATTGCTCTTGCGTTGAAAAAATAAAAAGAAATCATCACGTTAGCTACATTACTATTTTCAGTATTTCGCGATGCGATGAAGCAACGTGCTCTTTAAATTTTTCATACCATTTCTGCCAGTCTTTTGTTGCCATACTTTCCACTAAAGTGCGCTCATATTCAGTGAGTGAATCGTGGCCTTCCTCAAAAATAAGGCGATAGGAATCGCCCGTAAAATCTGATAAGACTCTTGTTGAAGTGGCATTTGGCATTAAGCCGCTTTTTAAAGCTTCATCAAGCAAAATTTTTGCGTCTTTGAAATGTCCGAAATGGAGCTGGAAAATGTCCCGGATGATGTACATAAAAATAAATTTTAAACTTTAAATTCTTTCTTAGAGAATTTAAATAAATTGATAAAATAAATTTTTAGGTAAGCTATTTTGAAAAAGGATATTGCGTTAATTCAAAATTATAAAACACCCGTAAGGTTTATAACAATTTGACTAAAGTGTTTTAAAAATTTACATTTTTATGAGATTCATAGTGTAGCCTCTTTTAAACATAAGAAAAGCGATTCCTTTTGGAAATGGTTAGATGAGAATGGAAAGTTTTCAAAGAAAAAGGGAAACAAAAAATGATTTACTTTTTTTGTTTCCCTTAAAAATATTTCAGTCTGTCTTTTATTTTAATTCTTTTATCAGCTTCTCATTCAACAGAATATAAGAACCTTCTTTTGCTTCTTTTGACAAGGCAAGAGATTGTTGAGCAGTAGCTATGGCTCCCTTTTTATCGCCTAAATCTTTTTGAATACTAGCTTTATAATACACCATATAAAAAGGTGGTTTTTCTGATTGCGCTATGGCACCATTGATCATTTCAAGCGCTTTGGCTTTGTTGTTATCAAATTCATTGTAAAATTGGGCGGCCTGCCAGTAAGGTTTTTTATCTGTCTTAAGTGCTTTCTCCAATTGTGCCCTTACCACGTCTTTAACGTTTGTTGTAATGGGAACTTTTAAAGCAAAATTTTCCCATTTAATATTGAGTACACAACTTTCTGCTTTTACATCCGAAAACTGCATGGTAAGTGTTTCCACTTTGGATGCATTCTTCCCGGCTTTTAAGGTAGCGCGAAAAACATCTTCACTTTCTTTATAGCCGCTCACACCGGAATTATTAAATCCCTTGTTGAGAATGAGAGTCCATTCACCATTCTTTTGTGGAATCGTATAAATAGCATACGCGCCGGCATCAACTTTATGCCCCAATATTTCCACTGCATCATTGAATTGTATTTTAGTAGCGGCATTAGCTCCTGTACGCCACAATACATTCCAGGGTACTACCTGGCCAATCATTTCTCTTCCTTTTAAACTGGGTCTTGAATATGTTAATTCAATGGAGGATAATCCAAAATCCTGCTTAATGTATTGGGTAGGCGAGGGCGCCGGCATACGCACTTGTGCAAATGCAAATGAAATAAATCCTGTAAATAAAATTGATAAAAAAGCTTTTTTCATAATTGATAATTTGTTTGGCGATGAAGTTAATCAAAATAAATCTTTACGGTTTGGTAAAGAAGCCGGTTTTGCAAATATTGTGTTTGCATATTTTGTTTTTCAGCATAGCCTTCCAGGCCAAACAAACCGGCGGCATTCCCTTTGTTTACAGCTATTTCAAGATAATTGGCAGAATTAAAAAGAGCCAGCTTTTCACTCTCATTTACATCAGCGTAGGTCTCGCTTATTTTATCAATAATTTCATCGCGCTTAAAAACAATTTTAAAACTTCTTCCCTTGCGCTGCTCCTCAAATTCTTCCTTGGTAATGTTGATGATTACGTTTTCAAAATTGTCTATGAAAATAATTTGGCCTTCAATATATTTTGTGCCAAGTAAAGGACGAAGCGGATTTTTTACTTCAATAGAAACTTGGTCATCTCCAATTTCTTCAAGGGCTTTTCCATTGAGAATATCCTGGAAGGCTCTTGCAAAAACATTGGCGCAGTACAAAGTATTTTTTTGTTCGGATGGCTTCAAATGAAGCGCTACAATTTTTTCAGGAGTTTCTTCCAATATCATTGTGATCAAACCATTATCGGCACACCCGATATATTGGCCTTTATGCTGGATAAATAATAAATGATTAGGCCGCTGATCAAAAAGATTCACCAGTATAATGTGAAAGGTCTGGAGAGGGAAATTCTTGATGGCATTGCGGCAAACATAAGCTGCCTGCGGATAATTAAAAGGCGAGAGCTCGTGTGAAATATCTATTATTTTAAAATCAGGATTGATTTGTAACAACTGTCCTTTTACAGCGCCGGTTAAAAAATCCTGCCTTCCTATATCTGATGTTAATGTAATTAGAGCCATTAAAAAATTTAAAAAAATAATCTGTTTTAATTCAAAACCCGGTATTCAATTTTAATAAAAATACTTTTAAAGAAGTACTTTAAAAATACAGTTTTATATTTCTAAATAAATTCCTTTAAAAGCATTGCCACCTTTACTTTTTTAATTCCCCGTTTTTAAAGAAGAATTTTCTTGTTAATGTATCTGTCCATGCCGGGAAAAACTTATTCAGGAAGATGGTTTGTTTTCCTGTAAAGGTTAATACCAATGTTCGTTTCCTTTTTGCAATTGCTTTTATAATGTGGTGTGCGCATTCTTCGGCGGTCATTAACTTGCTTTCGTTTAATGGCGATTCGCCCTGTGGTTTTGCTTCCGCGTTCAGGGCTGCATTCCTGATGTTGGATTGTGTAAATCCGGGGCACACCCACATCACATTTACCCCGCTATCCAACAGCTCGGTTCTTACTGCTTCCAGCCAACCGTTTACTGCAAACTTGCTGGCGCTGTAGCCGCTTCTTCCCGGCAATCCGCGATAACCCGCCACGGATGAGATACCTACTATAGTTCCTTTGTTTGTTATAATAGAGTCCAATGCAAATTTGGTACAATACACCGTTCCCCAAAAATTAATATCCATTACTTTTTTCAAAGTGTCGAATTCAGTATCTTTAAAAAGAGCGCGCATCGAGATACCCGCATTGTTAACCAGGATATCTATGCCATTAAATTCTTTCAGTGTTTTTTCAATAAAGTGTTTACAATCTTCTTCATTACTTACGTCGGCAACCAGCGTTAATAAAGGTTTACCGGAAAATTCATTCTTCAAAAGATCCAATTTTTCCTGGGTGCGCGAGCAGGTAGCCACCTTAGCGCCCAGGCTTAAAAATTGTTTTACCAGCGCTTTCCCAATTCCATCGGTTCCGCCTGTGATGGCCACAACTTTATTTGTAAACATTCATTTTCTGATTTGAGCAAAAATAGGAGAGAAGGTACTTTGAGAAAAAGAAATTTTCTGAAATAGAATTTCTTAAATCAATATATTGAAGCTGATAAAGTGCTTGGGAAAAATCTTATTAAACAAAAGAGTCCAGCAAACATAGATTACAAGCTATTATTATTATGTCATCTGGCTGTTCCAGATACTGGTAGTGAGAACAGCAAAAAAAAAGCCTCCGTTTTATAAGAGGCGTTTGTGAACTGGCTGGGACTCGAACCCAGGACCCATACATTAAAAGTGTATTGCTCTACCAACTGAGCTACCAATTCAATAATTTCTATGTTAAAAGAATTTCTTCTTTTTTTTAAGGAGTGCAAAAATAAGTGAAAAAGGCTTCGCGCCAAACTTTTAAAAAATTTATTTCTAAAAAAGAATTTTTC
>DATCWN010000134.1:0-3332 GCA_036566285.1 Hanamia sp. | reverse complement strand
AGGCAAAGTGGAAGACCAGTCATTGCGTCCTGTTGCAGTGAGATAGGCAATGTTTTTATAAGATACTCCAACTTCTCCGTAAGCACCTACTAAACGCTTCCTTGTTGTTGCATCAGTAAGAAATTTATTTGTGGGCGCCATATTATTAAAACTGATAGTACCTGCAGTAATAAAATTATAACCCCAAAGCACCTGGTTTGTTATTAATGTATTTTCAGAAGAAGTTCCCAACATCAGGTGGGTATCAAAATCACCAAATGTTTTATGGAAATTACTCATCAAGGTAGAGGTAATGTAGGTATAGTCAAGCATAGGTTTGCTCAAACGCCCGTTCTGATACAGTGGGATCACCGCAGAGCCGGGAGCGATGTAGGTATAATCATCTGTGCCATATTGGTCGTATCCCAATCGGGCTGTAACATCCCACCAATCAGCAATTTTGTAATTACTATTTATGCCTCCTGTGATACGTTTGGTTTTTGATGTTAATTTATCCTGATTGATGATCCAGTAAGGATTGTCTCTATCTTCTTGCAAGTCAGTAATAACCCCGGCATATATCCTGTGTTGTGACCCGTCGGGATTTATATAATTTTTTAAATTAAATGTTTGTGGCCAGGTGTATAATGATTGCATGCTTCCTACCCCACCGCCAGAGTATAATCCTGCAGTAGTCAAAGTTCTATTGGTATTCGCTACAGAATAGGCCACGTTTGCATTCAATGTCAAACGCCCGTATTTCTGTTCGCCGTTAAAACGAAAAGTTGTTTTATCATAACTGGTGTTGGGAACAATTCCTGTCTGGTTATAGTTAGACCCCGATAAGAAGAAAGATCCATTTTTTGAACCACCGGATACATTTACGTTATTATCATACACAATACCGTTTTGGAAGAAGTTGTTAATATTATCGTAGATAGTATCAGCAGGTGTAATTTTTTGCCCCCAGGAATCATAGTTAGTTGCAGTAAATACACCATTGGTGGAATAAGAACCATTGCCAAATTCGGTTTGGACCTCTGGCAATTTATTCGCCCAGGAGCTGGTTATCTTACTATTGACATTAACCTTTGTTGTACCTTCTGAACCTTTCTTTGTAGTGATAATGACAACGCCGTCTGCTGCCTTTGATCCATACAGTGCCGCAGCAGCCGCACCTTTCAAAACCGAGAGGCTTTCGATATCTTCAGGGTTGATGTCCATGACACGGTTTGAGTAACTGGTATTACTGCGGCTCATACCATCGGTACCCGTGTTACCGGTAACGCTAGTTGAGTTATCATATATAATACCATCAACAACAAATAAAGGCTGGTTTTGCCTGCTATCTGATGTAGAATTACCCCCACGAATAGTTATAGATGCTCCGGCTCCGGCAGAACCGCTGAATTGCGTAATGTTCACACCAGGAATTTTACCTGCTAAAGAATTAATGACATTGGTATTTTTATTTTTCATCAATTCCCCTGCGCTCAGGTCAGAAACTGAATACCCCAAAGCCCTACGTTCTTTTTTAATTCCCAACGCCGTAATAACCACTTCTCCCAATTCTCCTTCTTGCCTCTCAAGAGTAATTGAAATAGCGGAAGAATTTCCCACTTTGATTTCACGGGGTGTAAAGCCGACCGCGCTGACTACCAGTATATCTTGAGAAGTCGCGTTAATAGTGAATTTTCCCTCCGCGTTTGAATTGGTACCTGTCGTTTTACCTTTCAAGAGAATGGAAGCCCTTTCAACAGGAGTATTATCCGGGGAAAGAACAGTACCGGTTACTGTTCTCTGCCCATACGAAGAAAGGCAAAAGAGCAGAAAAGCCAGCAAAGGCGTGAATCGTTTAATTGCAGTCATAAAAATTGTTTTTGAAAGATGAATTATTGAAATTTATAATTAAGATAAAGCAGTCAACGGCCAGTTAATTTTGATAGCTTTATGATGATTTAAGTTTAGGACAGTGAAATATTTTATTCCGCTGCTTTTTATTCAGTTTAAAAATGGTTCTTAATACAGAAACTAAATTTTAAATAGGTATCGTTTCATTTTCTAAATCACAGTCATTCCCGCCTTCAAATACGGTTGCAACAAAGAATCTTCCGGCGATAATTCCGTTATCAGTGTATCAATTTTTTTAATATCACATATCTGTATAGGTTGTTGTGAATTTATCTTTTCAGCAATGGTTAAACAAACAAATTTTTTGCAAGATTCTATCATTGCCTTTTTTACCTGTACAATATCCCAGTCATTATCTGATACTCCGGTAGAAAGGTTGATGGCGTTGATACCCATGAAACATAAATCAACTTTCAATTCTCTGATTTTAAAAATGGCTTCCGAACCTACCGTGATTTTTGAATTTTTAGAAACCTTATCGCCAATCGCAATCACTTCTATGTTAGGATGGTTGGCATATTCAAAGAGTGCCGGGATGCTGCCTGAAATGAAGGTGGCTTGTAAATCTTGTGGAAGTGCTCTGGCCATTTCAATAATGGTAGTGCCGCCGCCGGTTAATACAAACATTCCGTTTTTAATAAGCGAAACGGCTTTTCGTGCGATGATCTTTTTCTGGGTATAGGCATATACTTCTTTTGAAGCATGATGGCCATTATGGAAGGAAGGAGAAAGGGCGCCACCATGTACTTTGATTATTTTCCCGGCTTCGGATAATTCCTGGAAGTCTCTGCGAATGGTATCATTGGATACCTGTATCTGCTCGCTCAAATCAGCCAACAGCACTTTGTTGTGCAGATTTACCTGGCGAACAATAAAGGCTTGCCTTTCCATTTTAAGCATCAGTTAATAAATTGTTAACTCAAATATAGGGAGAAAAGAATTAAAAATGCAAAAGTCGCAAAATAATTTTTATAAAAGTCGCAAAATACTGCATTCGTGAGATTAAAAGTATATAAAGAATGCCATTACAAGAGTAAAAGATTTAAAAACAAAGTCTTAGGATTGTTTGTGATAAAGGGTTTAAGTATTTCTCACAGATAAGAAAAATTGTTAAGCATATACATGCGGTTTTCCGCATCATTACATTAAAATGCTGAAGTGAAAAGAAAAAAAGTGTGAAAAAAATTGGGCTGGCATTTGTTTTACGATTTAATTCGATAAGGTGGCTGTTGCTTAATGATAGTAAAATCAGGTGGTTCCGGATTGTCATTTCTTTGGCTGCCACACTTTGAGCGTATTGCCACATTTCATCCAATTGTTTTTCTTTCCTCTGAAACGGTTGATGGTTTAATGATTGAGTTTACTTGTAGCTGCCAGCTACATAAAATTGATATTCTTTTTATGGCGGCTTCTACATTACGGCTGTTGTCACATCGTTTACA
>DATCWN010000511.1:0-2936 GCA_036566285.1 Hanamia sp. | reverse complement strand
TACATTTTCATTTAGTGGATAGCATCCATAAAAAATTAAAAGTAGTAGAAGTGATTAGCAATGAAATAGGATTAAAAAATGTAACCGTACAACATTCAAGAGCGGAAGATATTAAAGACAGAAAATTTGATGTAGTTGTTTCAAGGGCTGTATCCTCGATAAAAGATTTATGGTATTGGAGTAAGCCCTTACTGAAAAAGAAACCCATAAACCAACCTAAAAAAATAAACGGGCTTATTTGTTTAAAAGGCGGCGATCTTTCTCAGGAAATTGCTGAAAGTGGCTGCCGCCCACGCATCTGGGAGATCGACACCATATTTGACGAAATTTTTTTCAAGGAGAAATATATTTTATCAATACCTTCTTAATGAGTGAACTGCATTACAACAAGATGCCTTGACAACTCAAAAATAATATTGCGGTTTCTGCACCCATTTCTTCCAATTTTATTTTATTAAAAAAAATAAAACCGGGATCAATTTTTACAGAAACCGCAATTTAAGAAACTCAATAATTTCGTACTTCTCTTTTTAATTATCCTGCAAATTCAATGGTTTCATCTTAGGTACTAGTACCTGCATAATGACCCAGGCAAGAAGATAGGCGCCCGCACAAACTGCAAACATGATGTAATACGCTATCTCAATTTTATCAATAGAACGATAGTAAACAAACATATTTTTTTGAACTAAAAGCGTAAGCAGGATGCCTCCTACCCCACCAAACATACCTCCGATTCCTGTAACGGAAGCAGTGGCACTTTTAGGAAACATATCACTCACGGTAGTAAAAATATTAGCGCTCCATGCCTGGTGGGCAGCCGCGGCTATCCCGATAATAAGTACCGCAAACCACATGTTGACACTGCCGGCTATTTGCGCAAATAAGATGGGCACTACAATAAAAGCAAATGCCAACATGGATACTTTACGTGCCCGGAACACAGGCCATCCTCTTTTGATAAGCGCCATCGGAAGCCAGCCTCCGCCTACACTTCCTATGGTTGAAAGCATATACACCATAGCCACAGGCACGGCAATCTGCGTAATCGTAAGATTATATTCGCTCTCAAGAAAATCGGGCAGCCAGAATAAATAAAACCACCACACAGGATCGGTAAGGAACTTACCGATGGCAAATGCCCAGGTCTGTTTGTAACTTAATAATTTTGCCCAGGATATTTTGGCGCCGGCAATTTCCTGTTCGGCAGTTTCATCTTTATCGCTGTGGATGTATTCGAATTCCGCAGACGAAAGTCTCTTTTGCTTTTTAGGTACTTCATAAAAAATGAACCAAAAAATCAGCCAGATGAAACCTAATAAACCGGTAAGAATAAACGCCCATCTCCATCCCCATGCCACTGCAATAAACGGCACGGTTAATGGTGCAATGATAGCTCCCAGGTTGGTACCTGAATTAAATATTCCAGTGGCAAGTGCTCTCTCTTTTTTAGGGAACCATTCCGCTACGGTTTTTATAGCTGCAGGAAAATTTCCCGACTCAGTAACTCCGAGAAAAGAACGCACGACCGCAAAACCCAAAACACTGGACGCAAATGCATGACATACTGCAGCAACACTCCATAAAGTCGTGGAAAGTGCATATCCTATTTTTGTACCCAATTTATCAATGATGCGGCCCGCGCCCAACATTCCAAAAGCATAAAAAAACTTAAACGCAATTTCGATATTCGCATAATCGCCATCATCCCAATGCATTTCTTCCGATAACACGGATTTCAATAAACTGATGACCTGCCGGTCGAGATAGTTGATAGTAGTGGCAAAAAAAACAAGTGAACAAATTGTCCACCTGTACTTTCCAATAGTTTGCTGAGTAGTCATAGTTTTAGGTTTTAAATTCTTTTTTTACAGATGCCACTATTTCAATAGCCTGTTTGGTGAGTGTTTCAATTTTGGTATAATCTTTTTGTTCGAGTAATGACTTGCTTACTAATTTACTTCCCATCCCCACAGCGCATACTCCCGCTTTGAACCAGCCGGTAATATTCTCTTTATCCAAATCAACTCCACCTGTAGGCATAAATAACAAATCGGGAAACAACGCTTTTATGGCGCTCATAAACTGAGGGCCTAAAATATTTCCCGGGAAAAGCTTAATCATTTTTGCGCCAATATTTTCTGCATGAATAATTTCAGAAGGCGTCATACATCCGGGTACCCAAAGCATGTTGTTTTTATCGGCCACATGAGCCACTTCATCAATTAGCCCCGGGCAAATAATAAAATCGGTGCCGGCATCAATAAATGTTTTTGCCATGTCGGCATTTTTAATGGTACCTATACCGAGATACATTCCTTCCAGTTCTTTATCACATACTTCACGCATTTTTTTAAAATTTTGCAAAGCAGCTTCACCACGATTGGTGTATTCAACGGTTCTGATACCCGCACGGTACAAGGCTCTCAGAACTTCAAGACTCACCTCAGTATCTTTATAGAAATAGAGGGGTAGTATTCCTTGTTCAGGAATCAATTGTAATAGCTTATTTTTTTTATCCATAAAACTTTTGAATTTAGAATTGGACAATGATATTGAAATAATATTACTAAGCCATAACTTTTTGTGCAATCGTTTCCGTACATTTTTTTATAATTATCCCGCTAATTTTTGTTGGTTCCATAAATAAGGGAGAAATTCGGCCTTATTGATTCCAATAAATTCATTAACCTTCATTTTAAAATTCTAAAACAATCATGTCAAAAAAAGTGGTAACCCTTGGAGAAATCATGCTGCGATTATCAACCCCCGATTTTAAGAGATTTGTACAATCCGATAATTTTGATGTTACGTATGGTGGCGGCGAAGCCAATGTAGCAGCGGCTTTGTGCAATTATGGATTACAAGGCGTCTTTGTTTCCAAGGTGCCGGATAATGCAATAGGGCAATCCTCCATCAATCATCTACGGCGATAT
>DATCWN010000421.1:0-4327 GCA_036566285.1 Hanamia sp. | reverse complement strand
ATGACCGAGGAAAGGAGAATGAGTAAAATGTAACTGAGCACCAGCAACAAACCTATAGGTATGCCAATTAGCGTGATGAATAATACAACGCATGCAACAGGTAAGCCGATTAAAAACAGAATGCCAAAGCCGAGCGATTTTAATGTGTTGCTGAAAACGGTGTCCGCCGCTTTTTTAAAAGTGTTTGCAAATAAATACTGAATGATCAGTATCATAAGAAACGCCATACCGAGATACCAAAGCAAACCAAGAAGGGTAGCGGCTCCCAGGTAGTACCATTCTCCATTTCGGATCCGTAAGGTGGGATCGTAAATGGCGTTGCCATTTTTTAGATTTTGTTTAAAATCAAGTTTTCCTTTTCTATTCCAATAACGAATATCGTTTTCAAAAACTGCGTCATTCCCAATAATGATATCACTGGCAGCCAATACCGAGCGGCCATCAATTCTGCCATTTATGGTAATTTTTCCACCGCGGCAATCAATATCTTTTGAAATATTTCCGTTTAGTAATAGATTGCCAAACGCACCCTTTACTTCGCCATTTACGTTTCCATCCACTGTAATGTTGCCGCCGGTTGCCAGCAAGCTGCCGATAGTAACTCCTTTATCAATAAATACACGACCACCGGCTACCACCACCTCTCCGGTTACGTTTTTACTGATATGGATCTCTCCGCCGGCACAGCGGATATCGTCACCTGCAAAGCCATTTAGAAATGCCCTGCCGCCTGCCAGCAGAATATCTTTGGATACGGTATCATTAATCACGATTGTTCCACCGGCAATAATCAAATCGCCATGTATCGGGGCGTTAATGGTAACGTTGCCTCCGGCGATATACAAATTTTCATTTACCGGCCGGGTGATGACAATGTTATTGCCATATTCAATGCGCAAAGCCGCCACAGGCATAAAATGGGCGGCCATCATTACCAAAAGAAATATTTTTTTCATAAAAGAATTTTTTTATTAAAAAACTTTTAAACGGCCCGGATGATTTGGTGACGGTTATCTTTTTTCAAAAATTGGATTCAATATTTTTATTGATTTTTTACACCCCAAAAGGAAAGGTTTCCGGCATTTGTTTTCCATCAGGTTGTATGTGCAACGGATGTAAGGCATTCGTTTCATCCAGGTAAATAAAAGCATCATAACGCAACGGTAAAATGGTAGGTACATAATTGCCGAATTGTTCATACTGTGGATTGTAAACTACTCCAATAGCCCGGTGCCCAATATGGTATTCCATGAACCAATCATTTCCGGAAAAATCTTCCATGATCAATAATTTATTTTCCTTGCCTGCGGTGTGGAGCAAATATTCCCAGCTTCCCTTTCTGGCTTCAGGCATTTGTATCGATTGCATTTGGGCGCCCCAGCTTTTACCTGCTATTACTGTTCCCTTGTAAGAGCCAAAGCCCACCAGTACCACGCCTTTGTCATGATGCTGTGTCCTTGCCAGCTCTCCAATATTGTACATGCCTTCCCCTGCCATATCGGTGGCCCTTGCATCGCCAATATGTGTATTATGTTCCCACACAATTACTTTTGAATTTTCCCCATGAAATTTCAATAAGCGTTCCATCGTATCGGCCATGTGCCTGTCTCTGACATTCCAGCTATGCGGCCCCCCGTGAATCATTGCGCGGTAATATTTTTCGGCATTTACAGTGATCAGGGCATTTTGCTCGGCGCTGAAAACATTTTCATGGTCAGTGTTGTAAGTGGGTAATTTTTTTTGAATTTCCTTTAATAAATCCACTACTTCAGTTTCGCACAATTCAGGAACGAATTGCGAAGCCCTTGCGTAGGACTGGCCTTCATCTTTTTGGTAAGGCTCAAAACATTGAAAGGCTTCTTCTGCGACTTTTAATGCGGAAGGATCCGTTTTTTTTAGATATTGCATGATGCTTTCCATGCTTTCCCAAAGGCTGTAAACATCCAATCCGTAAAAACCGGCTTTCTTATTAGCCGGTAATCCGGTATTATGTTTTTGCAGCCAATCGGCTAACGCCACTATTTCCCAGTTGGCCCACATCCAGGTAGGCCAGCGGTTAAATTGTTGCAATACTTTTAAGGCGCTTTTGTTTTCTACATCATAACCTTTTACAAAACGATTGAGGCGGTAGCAATCAGGCCAATCGCCTTCTACGGCTATGAAGTTGAATCCTTTCTCTTCAATTAATTTTTTGGAAATATGGCTTCGCCAGGTATAATATTCATGTGTGCCGTGGCTTGCTTCGCCCAGCATTACAATACGGGCATCGCCAATGCAATCCATCAGAGGCTGTAAATGGGCTTTGCTTTGCAAAGAATAAGCCCATTGCTTAATGGAATTCACGGCTTCTTTTTCATCAACGATTATTTCTTTTTTTAAATAGCGCTGCATGATTCTGAAATGGTTAATGATACACCAAAGTAAATTCATCCATTGGCCCTTTAAAATAATTTTCATCAATACTTTCAATGATACTTGTCAGTAAAGGAGTTTAGAGTTTGGAGGGTTTAGGGGTTTAGAAGTTTAGAGTTTTAGGGATTAGAAAGTTTTAAAAGTCAACAATCATCAGCCCAATGATAGCAATCATTGTTTTTGGTGATGCCAATTACGGATATCGGGTAGGGACCGGGGTAAATTTGTATCCATAAAATAGAAAGCCATGGCAGAGAATAATCAAACCATCAACACACTTCAACGCCTGCTTGACTATAACGCCGGCAAGTTTACTAGTGGCGAAATTCAATTAAAAAAAAGCTTACCTGAATGGATCAATACGGCAACTTCTCTGCAGCTCAAAGTCATTCTCGAAAAATATTATGATTTGGTAGAGTTGCATGTAAAAAAAATGGAAATTTTTTTTGAAGAAGAAAAAATACTTTCATTAGGTTTTCATAATAGGGTCATGCAGTCATATATTGAGGAACTGAATGAGGCGCTATCAAAATGCGCTGATTCAAAAATTAAAGATGCCTGCATTGTGGCAGGATTGCAAGCCATCAATCATTTAAAAATAAGTTCGTATGGTACCGCCGCTGCTTTTGCCAACACATTGGAAATGGAAAAACAAGCAGCTATTTTTCATGAAGCAGAGGTCAATGAAAAACAAATTGACGACCGCTTGTCTCAATTGGCGGCGCATGAAATAAATCCTGTGGCAAAGACGACCATTCTTATTTCAGGAGAAAAATAAAAATATGAATTATCGTTTTCATAATGAGATAAGTTTCGACCGAAGAGGAGGATAAAATTTATTCTAATCGGTTTGACATAGAATTGCTTTCCAAAAGATTGGCCGGTGCGGCTGAGTGGCTGGAAAAGTTCCCCGCTGCAAGAGAATGCCGTATCGGCTTTTTTGGCGCCAGCACCGGAGCCGCTTCAGCATTGCAGGCAGCACCCTCTTTCGAACTTTATATTTAATAAAATAATTCTTGTTATTTATCATTAAATAATTTGTTATGGACCCTTCTATTAAACTGCCGGAAACAAGGAAAAGTAAGGTTCCACAGTCGAAACCGAAAATCCAAAACAAGTCTGGGCAACGAGGGTGGCAGAGGATTTCCCTTCTTTGCATCCTTGGTTATGAAGCAGCAGGCTGTTTGCTGGGCGGTAGCCTGCTTATCGCTGCACCCAACGGAAGATTGATGGACATGCCGATAGATATTATGCATGGTTTCTTTGATGATTTTCTTATTCCCGGTATCCTTCTTTTGGGATTGGGAATATTGAACGCAATTGCATTTGTTGCAGTCCTCCGCAGAACCTGGTCCGACTGGTTCATGGCGGGGCTTGCTTTAGGCGGACTGCTCATCTGGTTCGTTGTCGAGATCATCATTCTGCAGGAACTGCACTGGCTGCATGCTATGTGGGGAATTCCTGTTTTGTTGGGTTGGGTGTTAGCTATTCCGATAATTATTTTGCGACATGATACCTTGAAGATGCGAAAAGCTTTACTAATTTGTGGTATAGTCTCTTCCTTTTGGTATGTGGCGTTAAACATTTTTGTGCCTTTGATGTACGAGGGATACAATATAAATTCAGTGACTGTAAGTGAATTGTCTGCCATAGGTGCCCCCACAAGGATAGTATGGGTGCTGCTGGCTTTGCCTTATCCCCTGCTTTTCGCCGCCTTCGGTTGGGGAGAGTGGCAATCAGCAGGAACCAGTCGTCCCCTGCGGGTTGCGGGCGCCATGATTCTCATTTACAGTGTGGTAAACTTTTACTGGCCTCCAATGCATACACGTGAAGTTATCGCGGCCGGGGGAGGAACACTTACAGACACTTTGCATATTGTTTGGGCGATGTTTTCCAATTTTGCTATGCTTCTCAT
>DATCWN010000242.1:0-3839 GCA_036566285.1 Hanamia sp. | reverse complement strand
ACAATTGATGATTTGAAAACCGGTTTCATATTCATAATCTCCCTGTATCATTTCATCGCTCATGGGTAATGCGCAAGGAATATCTACTGTATTATGATCGGCGTGTGTAGTTCCATATATGGGAATATCTCTCTGCGCCTGTGCCCATGCTGTGGCATAGGTAGAATGGGTATGAACAATGCCTCCGATATTTTCCCAATGCTTATACAGCACCGCATGTGTTTTGGTATCTGATGAAGGACGCAAAGTTCCTTCTACCACATTGGCATCAAAGTCAACAATCACCATCTTATCCGGGGTAAGTTCATCATAAGGAACACCGCTCGGTTTGATGGCAAAGACTCCGAGCGCTCTGTCAACCGCACTTACATTTCCAAATGTAAATAACACCAATCCCAATTTCGGTAATTGCAAATTTGCTTCGTACGCTTCCTGCTGAATGTGTTCGTATTTTGTTTGGGCCATTATTTATGCTGTTAATTGTTTTTCTGTGAATTCGCCCAACTGCTGATATTTTAAATATCTCTTTTCATAAATTTCCACATTGTCTTTATTGGGATAATATTCTTTTTCAAAACCCTGTCCCATCGCTGCCATGGCATCCTGTACATTATCGTAAATACCTGCAGCAGTCGCTGCAAACATGGCTGCGCCCGCGGCACACGTTTGTTCTGATTTATGTATTTTAATAGGCATGTTCATTATATCTGCCATGGTCTGCATAATGTAGGAAGATTTCTTCGCTACTCCTCCCAAACCAATTAAACCCTTCACCGGGATACCCTGTTGGGTAAACCTGTTTACAATCGCTTTGGCACCAAAGCAGGTAGCCTCAACAAGCGATTTGAAAATGCGCGGCGCATCAGTTCCTAAATTCAATCCACTGATAGAAGCTTTCAGCAATTGATTGGCATCTGGTGTTCTTCTGCCATTTAACCAATCAATAGATAATTCATCTGCTTCATCAAGGGGTAATTTTTCTGCTGCTAAAGAAAGTTCATGAATCATTTTATCACTGAGTTCTTTAATTAATTTCTCTGCGGTTGAGGTATCAATTACAGTTGAATTTTGTAATAAATTATGTAAAGGCCATGAGAGAATATTTTTGAACCAGGCGTAGGTATCACCGAAAGCAGACTGGCCTGCTTCCATTCCCATCATCCCGGGAATGACGGATCCGGATACTTGTCCGCAAATTCCTTTTACCAAAATTCCTTTCACTTCATCTGCAGGCGCTACCAATATATCACAGGTGGAGGTGCCCATTACTTTACTTAAATAATAAGGTGCTATCTGGCCGCCCACAGCGCCCATGTGCGCATCAAAAGCACCCACACCTATAACCACATCTGTTGATAACCCCAGCCTTTGTGCCCATTCTGCAGATAAATTTCCGGCGGGCTTATCGGCAGCAAAAGTCTCTTTAAATAATTTTGAAGTAAAGCCGTTCAGTAACGGATCCAGCGAATTAAAAAAATCATTTGGGGGCAATCCTCCAAATTCTTCAGACCATAGAGCTTTGTGCCCTGCCGAGCATACTCCCCGTTTCATTTGATGCACATCTGTGCCACCCGTTAATAAAAAAGGAATCCAGTCGCAATGCTCTACCCAAGAATAACAAGCCTTACTAACGGTGATGTCTAAACGAAGTATGTGTAACAATTTTGCCCAGAACCATTCTGATGAATAAATGCCACCTACATACTGTAAATAATTGACGGGAAAATTAGTGGCGTGTTCATTTATCTCTGCTGCTTCTTTGGTGGAAGTATGATCTTTCCACAACACGAACATAGCATTGGGATTATTTTCAAAACCCGGCAATAAGGCAAGAGGTGTCCCCGATTTATCTACCGCAACCGGCGTTGAACCCGTGGTATCAACCGATATTGCTTTCACTTTCGACGCAATATCAGTCCCTGCTTTTTGCAAACATTCCCTGATGGTGGTTTCAAGGCCTTCGATATAATCCAGCGGATGTTGCCTGAATTGATTTTGCGCGGGATCGCAATATAATCCCTCTTTCCACCGGGGATAATAAAAAGAAGAGGAAGCAATTTCTTCGCCATTCTCAGCATCAAGTATTACGGAACGAACTGAATCCGTTCCGTAATCAATTCCTATGACATACAATTTTTCAGGCATTTTGATAAACAATGTTTTAAAGCAGCAATTTAGGGATATTTATATAAGTGTAGGCTTAACACTTAAATTATTATTTAAAACTTTTTCATTTTCATATATAAAATCAAATGGGCTAAGAGATGCATAATTCTCACTAAATCCAATTATATTTTTATAACTAACAAATTCATCTTTAGGATACATGGTGGTAAGCACAAAAGCTTGCATGCCTGCATTTTGTGCGGCTTCAATTCCTTTGGGCGCATCTTCGAATACAATACAATTTTCCGGAGCGATGTTGAGCAACCTTGCACATTCAATAAAAGTTTTTGGATCAGGCTTACTGGTAGCCACATCATCGGCACTTACTATTGCTTTGAAAAAATGCCGGATATTTAAATTATCCAAAACAAAACTGATATTAAAAGAAATGGCTGCGGAACCAATGGCCATTGGAATTTTGTCTTTCTCAGCTTTTTCTAAAAATACCTGTAATCCTTTTATCAAGGAAAGATGCGGAAGATAGGCCTGTTGGTACCTTCTTTCTTTTTCCAGTGACAGTTCTTTTATCTGGTCATCGGTGAAATGATTTTCCCCGAAAATTCTTTCCAGCACCTCAGCATTTTTGCCATACATCTGAACTTTCACCTCATCCCATGTAAGTCCCGCTTTTAAATCATTATTCAAAATATCGTACCACGCCTGAGCATGATAATGCATATCGTCAACCATGGTTCCATTTAAGTCAAAAATAAACGCTTTTGTTTCCATTGATAGTTTCAATATTATTTCTCAACTTTCTTATTTCTTATTCTTTATTTCTTATTTCTTATTTCTCATTCTCCACTACCACTTTATACACCGTTACAGAATGATACTTTTCTCCGGACTTTAAAATGGTTGATGGGAAAGCCGGCTCATTTGGAGAATCAGGAAAATGCTGTGTTTCCAGGCATAGCGCGGTATGCAGGTTAACAGGTTTTCCATCACGATTTATAAATTTACCGTCCAGGAAATTACCTGTATAAAATTGCAGTCCGGGTTCAGTAGTATAAACTTCGAGGGACCTTCCACTGATAGCATCTGAAAGCACGGCTACTTTTTGCAACGAAGAATCCGTTTTGTTCAACACCCAATTATGATCATAGCCACCCTTCACTTCATTAAAATCTTTCCCGATTTTTTTTGGAGAGGTAAAGTCGAAAGGCGTTCCTGTTACCGATTTCAATTCTCCAGTCGGAATCAGCGTACTGTCAACGGGGGTGTAACGATCTGCATCAATCTTTAAAGTGTGATCTAATATGGTGTTGGCAACATCTCCGGATAAATTAAAATAGGTATGGTTGGTTAAATTGATGGGTGTGGCTTTGTCCGTTTCTGCATTGTATTCGATCTTCAATTCATCCTGATCGGTTAATGTATATTGCACGGTTACCTGAAGGTTGCCGGGGTAGCCTTCTTCACCATCTTTACTCAGGTATTTTAAAGTAAGAGAAGGAACACTATCGTTAGGAATGCTTGCATCCCAAACCACTTTATCAAAACCCTTTAACCCACCATGTAAAGCATTTTTTCCATTGTTTGCAGCAAGCTGATAAGTAGTTCCATCAAGAGTGAATTTTGCATTTGCAATTCTGTTTCCATAACGGCCTATCAAGGCACCGAAGTAAGGTGGCTGTTGAAGGTATTGATTCAAACTATCAAAGCCTACAATA
>DATCWN010000201.1:0-3364 GCA_036566285.1 Hanamia sp. | reverse complement strand
ATATAACTTGCGCGCATGGAGCAATACCTTCAACTTTTACAAAAAATAATAGATACGGGCGTTGATAAAAATGACCGGACAGGAACAGGAACCCGCAGTTTATTTGGCCATCAGATGCGTTTTAATTTGCAAGATGGTTTTCCTTTGGTAACCACTAAAAAACTGCACTTAAAAAGTATTATTTACGAGCTGCTTTGGTTTTTAAAAGGAGATACCAATGTTGAATACCTACAACAACATGGCGTAAAAATTTGGGATGAATGGGCTGATGAAAATGGAAACCTAGGGCCTGTATATGGTAAGCAGTGGCGCAGATGGCAAGGAGCCGATGGGAAAATTATTGACCAGGTTTCTGATTTGATTCATCAGCTAAAAACTAACCCAGATAGTCGCAGGCTTATCATTAGCGCCTGGAATGTGGCCGACCTTCCGGAAATGAAGTTAATGCCCTGTCATTGTTTGTTTCAATTTTATACAACCGCAAACGGGGGAGAACGAAGAAAACTTTCCTGTCAATTGTACCAAAGAAGCGCCGATGTTTTTTTAGGTGTGCCTTTCAATATAGCTTCTTATGCGCTGCTAACATTAATGGTAGCGCAGGTTTGCGATATGGAACCTGGAGAATTTGTTCATTCCTTTGGAGATGTCCATTTATATAAAAATCATTTCGAACAGGCAGAACTACAATTGACTCGTAAACCATTTCCTCTTCCACAAATGAAAATTAATACCCACGTAAAAAACATTTTTGATTTTACTTTTGAAGATTTTGAGCTTGTGAATTATGAAAGCCATCCTTCCATTAAAGCTCCGGTGGCGGTGTAAGAAGGTTAATTGGTTAATTGGTTAATTAGTTTATTAGTTAGTTCGTTTATTTAGTAAATTACTTTTCCTTTAAACTGATTTTAAAAACATCAATCACTCAAATTAATCATTATGGAGTACACATTGGAAAAACTAGAAGTTTACAATATGGCGGAAAAATTCTCTGATGATATCTGGGGCATTGTTGTTAAATGGGATTATTTTATAAAGGATACAATCGGGAAACAGTTGGTCAGGGCTGTTGATTCAATCTCAGCAAACATTGCAGAAGGTTATGGACGCTACTTTTACAAAGAGAGTAAACAATTTTACTTTTATTCGCGCGGTTCTATACAGGAAACAAAATCCTGGCTATCAAAATGTTTAAGAAGAGAAATCATAAGTCCGGAAATTTGTAACCCTTTAATCGAACTTTGCAAGAAAATTCTTTTGATGCTAAATGCCTTTATAAAGTTTGTAAGAAATTCTCAGAAAGAAAGTTAGTATAAATAATTAGAGAGTCAAACCAATAAACCAATTAACCAATTAACTTAAACCCATGCTCTCCCACATCGTCGCCGCTTCAGAAAATAATATTATCGGAATCAAAAACGGGCTCCCCTGGAGATTGCCAAATGATTTCAAATATTTTAAAAATAAGACATGGGGCATGCCGGTAATCATGGGTAGAAATACTTTTGAATCACTTAAAAAAGAATTGGCCGGAAGAATAAATATTGTGCTCACCACAAAAACTGATTGGCACGCCGATAATGTTTTTGTGGCGCATCATATTGAAGAAGCTATTGAAAAAGCTAAAGAAAGCGATTCGAAAGAAATTTTTATTATTGGCGGTGGAGAAATTTTTAAGCAAACCTTTGATAAAGTAGATCGCATTTATCTGACGCGTGTGCATACTAAATTGGAAGGTGATACTTCCTATCCTCAATTAAACGAAGCCGAATGGAGATTGGTAAATTCAGAATCATTTCCTGCTGATGAAAAAAATAATTTTCCTTATACTTTTGAGGTTTGGGAAAAAAATAAAATTGCTTAAACCCCGCGGATGTATTCTAGTTTTCAGTTAGCACAAAAATATTTTCATTACTACATCAATGCCGCTAATGGCAAGGGGCATGGCACTCATTCTCCCTTTGTTTTTGATTTTATCATTCATGTTTTAAACGATAAAAAAAAATACGGTTGCTACGAAAAAATAGAATCTTTAAGAAGTAATCTTCTTAAAAATAATACAGAAATTAAAGTAGAAGATTTTGGAGCAGGGTCGGCATTGATTCCTTTTAAAACCAGGAAAATAAAAGACATTGCGGCATCTTCTTTAAAAAATAAAAAGTACGCCCAACTGCTTTTTAGGATTGCGAAATATTATAAGTGTAAAACAATTGTAGAACTGGGAACCTCTTTGGGAAGCACCACTTGTTATTTCGCTTCAGCAAATGCAGGTTCAATCGTTTATACTTTAGAAGGCTCTGAAAATATTGCCGCCATCGCTCTGGAAAACTTCAGGAAAGCAGCATTAAAAAATATTCATTTAACCAAAGGGAAGTTTGAAAAAACCATTCCTTCAATTATCCAACAAATAGAAAATGTGGACCTTCTTTTCATTGACGGCAATCATCGTAAGGAGGCTACTTTAGAATATTTCAATATTTTCTTAAAAAAAGCTACACCCCAATCCATTTTTATTTTTGATGACATTCATTGGAGTAAAGAAATGGAAGAAGCATGGAAGCTAATACAGCAGCACGATTCCGTAACATTAACCATAGACCTGTTTTTTTTGGGCATGGTTTTTTTCAGTAAAGATTTTAAAGTGAAACAACATTTTCCCATCAGGTTTTAAATTTTCAATACCTTAGAACCATATTTACTAACTATGATTATTGGTGTTTTAAAAGAACCATCGCCGGAAACAAGGGTCTCCATTTTACCGGAGCATTTATCAATTTTAAAAAAACTAAACGTTGACATACTAATAGAAACCCAGGCGGGTGAAAAAGCATTTGCTTCGGATGAAAAATATGCAGAAGCCGGCGCGGCCATTGTTTCAAGAGAAGAAGCGATAGCAAAGGCAAATATTATTTTATCCCTACACCTTCCTTCGTTGGAAGAAATAAAACTGTTTACCTCAAAAATAATTCTGGGTAATTATCAGCCTTTATACAATAAAGAATTTATAAAAAAACTATCCGAAGAAAACGTTACTGTTTTCAGCATGGATATGCTTCCGCGAACCACGCGTGCGCAAACTATGGATGTATTGAGCAGTCAGGCGAATATATCAGGATATAAAGCCGTACTGCTCGCTGCAAATTTATTTCCAAAATATTTTCCCATGTTTATGACCGCTGCGGGAAGTATTCCCCCGGCAAAAGTTTTGATTCTTGGTGCAGGTGTAGCAGGTTTACAGGCCATCGCTACCGCGCGGAGACTTGGTGCAGTGGTAGAAGTTTTTGATACGCGTCCCGCAGTGAAAGAAGAAGTAATGAGCCTGGGTGCAAAGTTTATTGAAGTAGAAGGCGCCGCTGATGCAAGCAAA
>DATCWN010000038.1:0-3258 GCA_036566285.1 Hanamia sp. | reverse complement strand
CAATCAAGCGACGGCTCCGAGGTTACAAATGTAAACCTTGGTCCAACATTTCCTAAAGGGATGTTTGTAGCGATGAGTGAGAAGAAAGTTTTTAAAATTTTTGATTGGCGCGATATAGAAAGAAGTATTCAATTAAAATAAGAATGTAGCAATTGACTACTTAGCAATTATTTACTGATAAAGTATTTTAAAATGAACGTAATAATGAAGAATATTCAACTGTTTGCTTTTCGTGCAATACCTTTTTCAGTTGGCTTGTTTGTAATATGCGGAGCACTTTACTTTAGTGTTCAAAGTTCGCTTAAATTGATGCCGTATGGTGCTAAAAATAATGCAACAACTCCCACAACTCAGCATATTTTAGCTGGGGCTATGGACCCGGTTCCTGCTGTTTATCCGCATCCCCGGCTTATTCTTACGAACGATCGCATTGATGCATTAAAAAAATCAGCTACTACCACTCACCGCGAGTTATGGGATTTAGCATTGAAAAGCGCTGATGAATTTTGTAAGATGGAAATTCCTGCGATGAAGGATGCGGACAATAACTACCGTGTGTATGGAGATATGCTGCCTTCAGTAGCGCTGGCTTATAAAATTACAGGTAAACAGCAATATGTAGATGCCGCCGATCGCTGGTTGCAGGCATTTCTTGCAGTACCTGAATGGAGTGGAAGCGGCCATCTCGGCCGTTCATCGTGGACGACAGGCTCAGCCATAATCTACGACTGGTTGTTTGATGTGATTCCGGCAAAAACCAAGACGCAAATAGCTGAAAGGCTGGTGAAAGAAGCTGATCTTCTGTTAAATGATGCTTCGCATCGCATGCTCAGCAATCACTTCTTAATAGAAACCGCCGCCTTGGGTATGGTTGGTATGACTTTGCAGGGAGAGCATGCCAGGGCAACTGAATTTTCGAATAAAGCACAGGAATGGGCAAACATGATCATCAGGTATGCGCCAACAGATGGATCGTGGGGCGAAGGTGTTCAATACTGGCAATATGGCTTAGGCTATTTCGTGCGGTACCTGGAAGCCTCTAAAACAGCAGGTTTTGAGAATTACTATTCGCGGTACGATTGGCTGAAGAAGACCGGTTTCTTCGCTATTAATTTTTCATTGCCTTCTGACCCAAAGAAATCAGTAAATTTTGGTGATAGCGGTGATGGCGAATATGCACATGGCTATTTAATGTACCTGTTCGCTTCGGTTTATAACGACGGGTATTTCCAGGATTTTGGCAATAAGTACCGGAGCGCCAAACCTTATCGTTTCAGTTGGCAGGAAATGATCTATTATGATCCATCGGTAAAGCCCGTTGATTATACTACGCTTCCCACCTTCAAGCATTTTGATGATAACGGATTTGTGATCATGCGCAGCAGTTGGGCGTCTGATGCTACCCTGGTTGGATTTCATAGCGGCCCTGCACCGGGACATCGTAATCAGGTAAATCCGCAGCGCCTGAGCCTGAAAGGCTTTGGCCCCGGGCATGGTCATCCCGACATCAACAGCTTCAGTATTTTTGCGTATGGCAAATGGCTGGCGCTCGATCCCGGCTATGTGTACGAAAAATGGACAAGCGATCATAATACCATTTTGGTTAATGGTAAAGGCCAGGCAGGCGAAGGAGACAAATGGCTCGATTATATGACTTTTGAAAGTCGCTCTCCGGTACCCTCTATCCGGCTTGCTAAAACCACTCCCGCATACGATTATGTAATTGGAGATGCCGGAAATATATATGTTGAGGAGGCGGGTGTGAGCCACTTTCGCCGCCACCTGTTGTTTTTAAAACCAAACATAGTGGTTATTCTTGATGATGTAAAAGGTAAGCAGCCGTCAAGATTTCAATGGTTACTACAGGCCTACGATCAATTAAAGCAAATGAGTACCGGACAATTTGAGATCAACCAGGATGGAGTGAGGCTTTCGATACAGCCGGTGCTGCCGGTAGGTTATAAGTCAAGTATCACTACCAGGGAATTGAAAGGTTCGGCCACTAACGGTAAAGTAACAAAGCTGGACCTGTCAGTAGAATCAACAAGGGCAACAAAATATTTAGTGGTGCTTAGTGCGCTTCCAAATGCAAAAACAGCTATACCAAGAGTGACGTTTAAAAAAGGCATGCTTAAGATCAGTCTGGAAGGTAAGTCATGGAATATAGAAGTGAAAGATGCAAAACAATCATCAGATCCTGCCGAGCCTTTATTGATTGTCAAGTAACCCATTAGCTTATTACTATTGGATTAGGTAGAATGATAATAAAATAAAGATAGGAATAAAGATGCCGATTCTGAAGGCTTTTTACATCATATTCAGATTAATCGCCAAAAAAAAAGGATGTCAACAACCGGGTTGGGAAATGAGGTTGATGTTCAATAGAAGACAGCCTGGTTGTTTAAACGGAAGGTCCAGGTAGCCATGAAGCAGAATAATAAAAATAAGCTGAAGGGCAATGTGGATGCGGATGAAACACCTATTGGTGGATATACCAATAAGAATAAAGACCGAAGTTTAGAAAGTAAACAAGCCATTTTGTTAGCTACTGAAAAATTGCCTGATGGCAGAACAGGAAATATTCGGATGCAGCCAATAGAAAACTTTGGAGCTCTAACATTGAAATTGCTCTCAAAGATATGGTTAGTGAGGAGGCGGCAATTGCACCTGACCATCACAGATCGTATCAACATTTGAAAAAAGAAATGAATATTGAAACCGGGGCTAATTTTTCTTATATTTGTAGTCTAGCTTTGCAGCTATAAAGCATTAAAAAAATCTTGGTGAGTTATTCGGTGAGTAAAAATTTTTAACTCTCTAAAAGTATTGATTTAATAGGGGTTTCACCATAGGGTTCGAGTCCCTGCAGCTCCACTGATTAAAGAAAGCAGTTCAAAGAGAACCCGTGAACATTATGTTTGCGGGTTTTTGTTTAAAAGAAACGCTGTGAGATTACTTGTTGTTTTTAATTACTCTTCTTTGATGTTTGTTTTGGGTTCTGGCAGCTTTCCTCTTTTATAAATGATCAATCCATTTAAGAAGTTACGCAGAATCTGATCGCCTGCCTCCACATAACCGGGCTGGCCTTCATTTCTAAAAAGATCACCCAAAGCTCCTTTGCTTATTTCAAAATCCACTAACGATAGTATGTGAATAATATCATCATTGCGCAATGAGAGGGCAACTCTTAATTTTTTAAGTATGTCATTATTAGTCATTTTGTAAAGCTATTTTAATTTTTGGGTAAATGTATACCCT
>DATCWN010000572.1:0-4605 GCA_036566285.1 Hanamia sp. | reverse complement strand
TAATTAATACACAAAATGGAAGGTACAGAAGCAGTAGAAAATGCAACAGCAGAGCAAGGTACAGATGCAAAAGAAACACAAGTGGCTTCTTTTGGCAAAGTACGGGCATCTAAGTTTGATGTAAATGCTTATGCAGATACTGATGTTTTACCTTCCGAAGAAAATAATAATGATTCCGAAACAGGGACTGCGGCAACCACGGCCAAAAAAGAAGTGGAAGTCGCTAAAACGGCTTCCGCTGTCCCTGATGAACTATCTGACGATCAATTAAGATCGTTTTTAGAAAAAAAAGGAATCGTAATTGACAGCATTGATGCTTTAAAAGAAAAACTTTCTCCCAAAGAAGTTATTACACCGGAAGAAAAAAAGAAGCAGGAACTTGCCGCAGAAAAAAAATTCGTTGACCTTTTTGTAGAAGGTGGCGGAACGGTTGAGCAGTATGTGGCAATTAAAAATATTGCTGAAAAACCAATCAAAGACCTCTCTCTCGAATCTTTACGGGCCGAATACAAAGACCTCGGCTTCACGGATGAACAGGTGGATACCATTATCAAAGAAAGATACTACCAGGTGGATGACGAAGAGTTAGCCTCCTTTGATGATGATGAAGAGGATGATAAAGCCCGTAAAGAGCTTACCAAAAAATTAAAAGAAGTGTTTTCCGCAAAATTGGAGAACAAGGCTTTATACAAACAAAAACAAGCACAGAAAATTTTAGCAGACCTCAAAGAAGCTGCTGATGCAGATAAACTTGCAATAGAACAAGAAGCACAACTTTCGTCTAAGATTGACGAACACTTCAAAAAAATTCCACGCAAGGTAACCTTCCAAATTGGTGAATCCAATGGCAAGCCCATTTCGCCTATTGAATACGAAGTATCTGAATCGGATATAGCAGAAGTACAGGCTATGCTAAAAGATTCAACGAAACGTCAACAATTTTTAACTAACTCGGACGGCGATCTCAACATTCCTTCACTCTCAGAAGTTCTCTTACAAAATAAATATCTCAAAACGGCAATAAAAGCAGCCTACCACGAAGGTGGTAACAGGCAGGCTCAGCTTGTTGATAATATTTTCCCTAAGAATGCGTATGATATAGGAATTGGCGGTGCATCAAACAAAAGCAAATTTGTCAAAGGACAAGTTGCAGGATTTGGTAAAATGCGCGTGAGATAACCTCCGTCAAACTCATATTTAATGGCTACAACAGTAACGACCAATAACCCAAATGGTATTGGTTTTCAAACAGGACAATTTACCCTGCCTACGGGGACAAACGTAAGCGAAGCCTTCGCCGGAAGAATCAGTTCAAACAAAATTTACAGGTCAGCATGGAATTGCAATATCGTAGAGGATTGTGGCATGATGTCCTGGATTGAAGAATATGGTGGTGTTGAATTTGATTGCCACAAAAACTACTCTCTCTTAGAGTACAATGGCACAAGGTATCAAATTAAAGTAGCAGAAGATACTACTATCCCCACTACCTCTACCACCGGAACTATCGCGATTGGTGCCAATGACCACTATGTAAGTGGATTGTATTTCTTACCACAGGTTGGGAATACATTGATTGCACCCAATGGTGCGTTGATTGATATTACAGCAGTAACACACAACGCTGCAAATGATACCGATCTTACCGTAAGGCAAAGGGGTGCTGGCGCAGCTATAGCCCTAACCGCAAATACGCTTTTGCTGGTAGTGCCGGGTCGCCAAATATCTGATTGCGTATGTCCATCAGGGCAGTTCAGGATTCCTGACTTGCCTATTGAACATGACCTGTCAATGGTAACATTTGCCGATAAAGGGGTTCTTTGCGGTTCCGACCTGGAAGAATGCAAAAACTTTGTAATCCCTTTCCTTGACGAGGCCGGAAATGAAATTTCAGAAAAGGAAGCGTGGTTTACGCCTTCGCAAAAAGCGATGTACCAGGGAATAGAGCAGCGTAAGAATTACGAAAGATTGCTTAACCCGATTTTTGGTTTGATCCCTACCATTAAGGCAAGGGGTATCAAATTCACTCAGGCCGATGCAAATGAATTGACCATTGCGGATATTCGTTTCCTTAAAAAGTCTTTGGCTGTGAACGGTGTCAGCAACAGGGAATTTGCCATTTTCGCCGGGACTGATAAGTTCTCACAATGGCAGCAATTTTTAGGGGTGCAAGGGGTGTCTCAGTTAAACTACATGGAACGTCCGTTGAACGATTGTTCATGGATTAATATGCAGTATTGTGGTATCATGGTAGAAGGCTTAACCCTCCATGTTTATGAAGATTGCACCTTTGGGAATGGCAAGGGATTGGGCGCAGCAGGTTTTGTTTTCCCTAATTCCTCAATATGGGTTCCTATGGGCAACCGTCCTCTGGATTCTAAATACTCATTCGGCACACCTAACCGGAATGGAACAATGGCTGGCAAGAAATTTACCACCGTTTATTTTCAATCCATACAGGGAGTGAGGTACGATATGGTGTTTGATTCCAATGGTATCCTTGGGCCACGCAACTCAATGGGAACTGGCTGCCGGACACATGAGTGGTCAGCACAGACAGAGTTCACCTTTGAGGTACATTGTGCCAATGAGTTCGTTTATGACGGACTGTAATTAAATTTCTTATCAGGGGTGCGAAAGCACCCCTTTAATACTTATTATCATGGCAACTTTCCTACCATTAGGTACAGGGTTTTATCAAGCAACTAACCCGCGTAATCCAAAAGATATAAACATTACTACGCTTTTAGCTTCCGCCGTATCGGATGCTACAGCCGCAGCCGCAGCAGGATCTCCTACAATATCGTCCGGCATAGTAGCACCAGCGTCAACACCGTCAAAGGTTGGTGATATATACGTGGACACGGTGGCGAAGAAGTTATACTTCGCAAGTGGAATTGCTTCGGCTGCCGATTGGACGATTACTAACTAAAATCTTATTAAACAAGCCGGTTATTTTCTTAGCCCGGCGGCTGGATAAAGTTGAGAAATTATTTTAAAACAAAAAAACAATGGCTACGGTTAAAACTTATGTATTGCTCGATGCTCTAAATTCATCAGCACCTATTTACCAACACGTTGGAGATGGTAAAAGGGTTCAATTAACGAAGATCCCAACCTGGTCTCCTTATCTGAGAATAACCTTTCAGGACAAAGAGGGTCATACAAAGACCATCCGATACAAAGAAGGGCTTCCTACGATTGACCAGACAAAACAGATTAAAGAATTTGAAACTCCGGCTAATATCGGATGGACAACAAGGGAACGGTCAGATTTGGTTTTTAAGTTAGGTACGTTGACAACCAACAAACCCAATGTTCAAAACTATCTTGAGAGCTACCCGGCTTTTGATAAGTTTGAAGGCTTTTCAGATGACCACAGCACCCCTTGTTACAAATTACTTGATGTGGAAGCGGATTCCAGAGTTTTGAATACTGAAATCAGAACAAGAGTAAAAGCGGCCAACAAAGTTTTAGAAATGAGCCTGGAAGGGAAGCAGGAGTTGCTCCTTCGTTTAAATGGCAGT
This sequence comes from Hanamia sp., assembly GCA_036566285.1. Lineage (GTDB taxonomy): Bacteria > Bacteroidota > Bacteroidia > Chitinophagales > Chitinophagaceae > Ginsengibacter. The sequence continues at coordinate 1,078 of DATCWN010000572.1, read as the reverse complement.
TTTTTCGCACCACCTAAAAAGGACATTGATTGTGAAAATATGCTAATGGAGATGATAGATGAAATGGATGAAACCGGATTGAAAGAAGTTTTAAGGGATGAACTTACAGCGGATGAAAGCGTTTCCATCCTTATCGGTAAACTTTTAAACTCAGGGGAGTTGTCGTTCAATAAAAATCCTAATCAGATTTCCAAAAAAATAAATGGTATTTGGGTGGATGTGAAAGCGATTTCGAGCGACTATACGCCGGAAGAAAGAAAGAGGTATTTTATTGAATTTTTGACAAGCGATTCCGGGGAATCCCTTTTAGCGGATTTAAGAAAAAGCGAAAAGAAAGAAGTTGTGAATGAGCCTACAACTGATCCTGCAACTGCTCATGTGAATGACCCGGCTCCTACTGAACTTGAAAAAGCAGAAATGCTACTGAAAGAAGCGCAAGATTCGGGTGCGAGTGATAAAACCATCCAGAAATTTCAAGATGCGGTGGATGAATTGAAATCTAATTCTTAATAATTAAAAATTATAGTTATGTGTGCATCATGCGGAAAAACATTTGGAAAAACGCCGAGAGTGCCTAACAATACGAGGTCTAATACCACTTTTGGGACGCGGATAAAATCATCGTCATCAGCGTCAACACTTTATGGAACCCCTAAAGTAAAGTTTAGTTTCTCACGTAGGGGCAAATAAAGATACATGCTTTAAGAACATTGAAAGGGCAGGTATCTGAGGTTTTGGACACTTGCCCTTTTTACTTAAAAATAAAATAAATGCCTGCAACTAAAATTTCGGATAGCGCCAATATTGCGCTTCTTGATTCAAAAATCATCAGTGACATGTGCGCAGGTGTTTTTACAGTGGATATATCACCCTCTGTATTTTTAGGTGTAGGCGCTCAAAATATTTTAGGGGCCTCGGTTAAAATTACCAATATCTCCAACGGCACTACAACAAAGGGATACCCTTCTTCGGGTTATGATATTGTAACTCCTTTTACTTCGGTAGTTTCTGTAAATATCCCAACCATAGCAGGAACCTATCAGTATGGCAAATACTCCTTTACCGTACAACTTACAGA
>DATCWN010000548.1:0-4523 GCA_036566285.1 Hanamia sp. | reverse complement strand
TATTTATGGGATTTCGGCGATGGTACTATTGTACAGGCCACAGATACGTTTTCGGTGCATGAATATAAAAGGCCCGGCGTTTATGTTCCCAGGCTTATTGCGAAAGATGATAATGGCTGTGCTACTCCGGTTATTCTTACTGATAAAATAGTTATTGATTCACTATACCTTTCTTTAAGTAACCTGCCGGAAAAAATATGTACGCCGAAAGACATTCTTTTCAACCCCGTTGTGGTAAATATAGCCGCTGACCAGGCGCAACAGTCTCTTGTGTATCATTGGGATTTTGGCACCGGGAGCAAAGCAGATACCTCAAATATAAAGGCACCATCTTTTGTGTATCAACAGCCGGGCAGTTATTCCGTTAGCCTGAAAGTGCAGTCGCCGTATGGTTGTGTAAAAGAAGTGAAAGCCGATGTGGTGGCACTGCAAGGTTTGGGTGGCCAGATAAATGGCCCTTCTGAGATCTGCCAGGAATCAACCGCCCAATTTACCGGGACTACACAATTACCGGGACAACCGCTGTGGCGCTGGATATTTGATGATGGCACCATCGTGGAGCAACAAAATCCTCCTTCCAAAAAATATGACAAGGCCGGTAGCTTTTTAATCCAACTAATCGTGGACAATAAAGGTTGTATGGATACCGTAACCCGGGCGTTAGAAGTACATGCAAAACCTACTATAAGCTTATCCGTAAAGCAGGCCACTCTTTGCGAGGGTTCCGCAATTAATATTACAGCCGGTGGCGGCAATTCTTATACCTGGTCGCCTGCTGCAGGATTAAATAATGCCACAGGAGCTTCTGTAACTGCTGCTCCTTTGAACAATACCGATTACGTGGTTACCGCAATCAGTTCGTATGGATGCAGCAATACCGATATGGTTAAAATAGCGGTGGTGCATCCGTTCCAGCTTCAATTGGCCACAGAGACTGCAGTTTGCCTTGGAGAAAGTATCCAACTAAAAGCTTCCGGCGGCGTTACTTATCAATGGATTGGCAATACCAATGATTTGAATAACACTGCCATCCCCAACCCGGTAGCGACTCCTTTGCAAACCACCACTTACACACTGGCAGCCACCGGCGAAAACCAATGCTTTAGCGACACCGCCAGCATAAAAATTATCGTAAAACCGGTTCCTTCAGTGGATGCCGGCCCTGGCGCTGAAATTTTAGCAGGAGCTACCTACCCCTTACAGGCCACTGCCAGCAATGACGTGATAAAGTGGGACTGGTCTCCTGCTAAATATTTAAGCTGTCTTAATTGTGCGGCACCGAAGGCCACTCCTTTAGAGCCAATGAATTATACCGTTACGGTGAGCAATGCACAAGGCTGCACCGCTTCGGATACCGTTTCTGTAAAATTATTTTGCAGTGAAAGCCGCATTAATATACCCAACGCATTTACCCCGAACAATGATGGGCTTAACGACCAGTTCTTTATAAAAGGCCAGGGAATTACCACCTTAAATCATTTGCGCATTTACAATAGCTGGGGTACCCTGGTATTTGAACGCGCCAACCTGAAGATTGATGACAAAAGCGCCGCCTGGGATGGAAAATATAAGGGCGAGCCGGTACCGATGGGCGTTTATGTTTACTTTGTGGAGATGTCTTGTAACGAAAGAACGTTTACGCAAAAAGGGGTGGTGACGGTGGTATATTAACCCTTTAGAATCAGCCTCAATTTATCGAAAATCTGAACGACCTACTTTATAATCTTATGAGCAAAAGGAGTCTGAATGTGATCAGCATACTATCAGCAGGTCTTCTCTAATTTCCCAAGCACACTTCCTATTTTTTCAGAAACAAGCTCATACTTTGGCAATTCATTTCCCGTATAAATGAAAAACACTACAAGGCTTTTATGATTCTCTTCCAGTTCTGTCTTTAAATTATTTTTTTGTAAACGATAACATTCCCGCATCAACCGTTTTATCCTGTTTCTATCCACCGCTTTTTTAAAATGCCTTTTGCTTACTGAAAATCCAGCCTGTAAAGGCAATAAGTGATTTTCAGTCTCAAGATAAATAACCCTGAAAGGAAAATGTGTGAATGATTTTCCTTCTTTAAAAAGATGCTGAATTACCTTTCTGCTTTTTAATCTTTCCTGGGCTTTTAAGGTAAATTTCGGTTGAATCATTTTTGTTTTAAAGAATGAACAATTTAAAAAAAGAAGCTAAAATAAAAAATAGCCCCGACAAGGAGGCTACTTAAAATATTTTCGGGAGTATTCTTATTTTTTACTTCCGTGTTCGTCTGAAACGGAAAGTTTATGGCGCCCTTTTGCTCTGCGGCTTGCCAAAACTTTACGGCCATTGGCGGTTGACATGCGTTCTCTGAAGCCATGTACACTTTTACGACGGCGCTTATGCGGCTGGTAAGTACGTTTTTTTCCTGGCATTGTTTATTTTTTTCCTTTTATTAAAAATTGTTTCTTTTCCCAGCGGGCACCATCCCTGCTGTGTGTGAAAGGGCAGCAAAAGTAAGAAAAGATTTTAGATTTTTGGGGAATAAAAAGTTGAAAAGCAGATAAGTTAACAGGTTAACAAGTTACCATCATAAATCAACATGAACAGAATTCACTTTTTCTCCAAAAAATAATGCGGAATGCTTATCAAAATCTATCACAGAATCGGTAGTGAAAAAGTGTAAAGTTGCATTTTGGCTGCACTTATTTTCCATGTTCGGATGGCGCTTTAAATACTCAGATAAACTCTTTGCTACAATTTCTCCCTGTGAAATCACTTTGATTCCCGCGGGTAAATATTTTTTTATCTTTCTTAATAATAAAGGATAATGAGTACAGGCCAGTAAAATGGTATCAATTTCCGAAGATTTTTTCAACAGCTTTTCTATGTCTTTTTTTACAAAAAAATCAGCTCCTTCAGATTCAATCTCATCATTTTCCACCAAAGGAACCCAAAGCGGGCATGCCTGTTGAAAAATTTGGATACCGGGAAAAAACTTTTCTATTTCAATCAGGTACGACTCGGATTGTACGGTCCCGTTGGTAGCTAAAACACCTATGTGATTTGACTTTGTAAAATTTCCGATAATTTCTGCGGTGGGGCGAATCACTCCAAGCACCCTTTTTTCTGAATTTATTGTGGGCAAATCTTTTTGCTGAATGGTTCTCAAAGCCTTGGCTGATGCGGTATTGCAGGCAAGAATTACCAGGGAACAATTTTGCTCAAACAACCAATTTACACACTCTTTGGTATATTGATAAACGGTTTCAAAAGAACGTGTGCCATAAGGCGTGCGGGCATTGTCGCCGAGATATATAAAATCGTATTGCGGCAGAAACTTTTTTATCTCCTTTAAAATGGTAAGCCCGCCATAACCAGAATCGAAAACGCCAATAGGAGAAAGTTGCTTCATGGCACAAAAATAAACAAGCCATCCCGTTATTGAGGATGGCTTGTAAAAAAATTTAATTCCCGTTTATTTTCCGGTCCCTGTTTTAGGAGCGGCAGATTCTTTTAAACCTAATTTCTTTTTTACCAATGAGCCTATATCGCTGGTTGATGGCATTACAATGAGGGCTTCTCTTGGCAATATATAAGTATAGCCATTTTCTTTGGCTACTTCTTCAATAGCTGCCTGTAATTTCTTTTGAATTGGTACGGAAAGCTCTTGTCTTTTTTGTTCAAATTGATTTTGAATTTTTTGGTCAGCACCAGCAATATCCTGATACTGCTTTTGAAGATCAGTTCTTTTCACTTCTTTTAAGCTAGGACTCATTGTAGCTGAATCTTTATAAAATTTTGCAACGGCCTCGTTTAATTCAGTTTGTTTGTCCTGTGCATTCTGATAAAGAGACCTTTGGTACTGATCCAATTCAGTTTGAACAGATGCAGCCTCCGGCATTAATTGTATCACTTCATCAGCGCTTATGTAGCCAATCTTTTGTGCGTTTGCTGCGGTTGAAAATCCAAATATCCCGGCGGAAATTAAAAGGACGGTAAGAAATTGTTTCATTTTTAGTTTTAAGGTTTGTTTTATTATAGTGTTTAAAATTAAGTTTAAGGCTGCACCTGTATTTGTGTTTCGCAATTATTTAACACCCAGTTCTTTCAGCACATCATCACTCCTGTCCAGTTTTGGGTCGGCAAATATAACGGTAATTCCTTCACTTTTATCTAAAATGAAATCATATAATTTTGCTACCGCTAATTTTTGTATCGCATTATAAACCTTGTCCTGTATTGGTTTTATCAGTTCCTCGCGTTTTTTAAAAAGATCGCCCTGATAACCGAATCTTTTTCTTTGAAGGTCGCGAACCTCTTTTTCTTTATTATAAATTTCGTCTTCTCTTTTTTTTCTCAACTCATCACTGAGCATTACTTTTTCCGCATCATAATCCTTATACATTTTGTCCAGATCGGCTGATTTTTGATCAATTTCCTGTTGCCACATTTTGCTAAACTGATCGAGTTTTTGTTGGGCATCTTTATATTCCGGAAGCTTGTCTAAAATATATTTAGAATCAATTACTGCATATCGTTGGGCAAAG
>DATCWN010000256.1:0-21931 GCA_036566285.1 Hanamia sp. | reverse complement strand
ATTATATAGAGTACCGGTTTAAAAATGCTGAAACCATAAGACGCTAATTTGCTTTCAATCCTTCGTTTGGGCATAATTTTATGAGATTACTTTAACGGTTTGTTTTATTTTATTGGCTATATGAATCAAATGCTGGCGCTCATTACTTAGTATGGTTACATGTCCCATTTTTCTTCCCGGCCTGGTTTCTTTTTTTCCATAAATATGTACAAACACATTTTCTATTTTCAACACTTCATTCAATTGAGCATATTTGGCTTCACCCTTATAATTGGGTTCGCCAATCAAGTTTACAATTGCAGAATGCATGATCGAATTTGTATTTCCTAATGGGTAACCCAGCATGATGCGCCAGAGCATGTCAAATTGAGAGCAAAAATTGGCTTCTATAGTATGGTGGCCGCTGTTATGAACCCTTGGCGCCGTTTCATTTACCAAAACATTGTCATCAATATCAATAAATAACTCCACTGCAAATATACCCGCACTTTTAAGATTCTTAACCACCGTTAGTGCTATGGCTTCTGCCTTCCATACTATTTTTTCGGAGATATTCGCGGGGGAAAGCTGGTATTCCAATAAATTTAAATCGTTATTAAAAATCATTTCCACAGGAGGATAAATCGCGGTTTCCCCCTTTTCAGTAATGCCGATAATGATGGAGATTTCTTTTTTTATGGGTACCAATTTTTCTAAAACAGCCGCCTTATCAAAGCCTTTTGAAAGGTCATTTTCTTTCTTTAGAATTTGTACTCCTTTTCCATCATAACCGCCCATAGCGAGCTTGTGCGCTGCGGGTAAAAAGTTGACATGAGAATGTAATTCATTTTGCCGCTGAGTAATTAAAAATTCAGAAGTGGGAATATTGTTTTCTGCATAAAACTGTTTTTGCAGGATTTTATTTTTAATAATTCCCAAAGAGTAAGGGCTGGGATACACTTTTACTCCTTCTTCTTCCAGCTTTTTTAAAGCATCAATATTTACAGATTCTATTTCGATAGTGAGTGCATCGAGGCTTTTGCCGAAATCATAGACATCATCGTAATTCCTGATGTCGCCTTTAGTAAAATGATGGCATAAATGAGCGGATGGGCATTCGGAATCATTTTCCATTACATAAGTTTCTACCGGATAATTTGCCGCGGCCTGCAATAACATTCTTCCTAATTGCCCGCCACCGAGGATGCCAATTTTTTTCATTTAAAATTTTTTGCAAGATACTTTTTCTGTGGTTTTTATTTTTTTTAACCTGTTTATAGAAATGAAAAATCCTTATAAGTTTCGTGCAATCGTTACCAGTACTTTAATTAATAAGGAGTGGGCGCAGGGATAACTCTATAAAATGGAGTAATTATTGTAAAGCAAATATTAAGCTGCTTTTTTAGTCAGAAGATTAAATATTGAATTCAAGCTATTTCATCAAAGGTTAATCAATTTTGAATTTATATTTGCCCAAATTATTTATCAATGGAATGGTTATTAGACCCTGAAATCTGGATATCGCTGATCACACTTACGGTGCTGGAAATTGTACTTGGCATTGATAATATTGTTTTTATCTCTATCATGGCGGCAAAGCTTCCTGCTAATCAGCAGAGAAAAGCGAGGCAACTGGGGCTTGCACTGGCAATGATTACAAGAGTTTTATTGCTGTTGTCGTTAACATGGGTAATGACGCTTACAGCGCCTATAATAAACCTCGGCGCATTGCTGAATTTTAGTGATCCTGATTGGATAGAAAAGCTAACCTTTTCCGGGCGTGACCTTATTTTAATCATTGGCGGATTATTTCTCATCTACAAGAGTACCGCTGAAATGCATGACAAACTGGAAGCAGAAGACCATGAAGTAAAATCGAAAAAAATTATTTCCTTTTCCGGCGTCATAGTTCAGATATTGGTGCTGGACATTGTGTTTTCCCTGGATTCTGTGATTACCGCTGTAGGCATGGCCAATCATGTGGGTGTAATGATAGCCGCGGTGATTATTGCGGTTTTGGTAATGATGGTCTCTGCCGGCTCCATCAGCAATTTCGTAAACAAACATCCCACTGTAAAAATGCTGGCGCTTTCGTTTTTATTACTCATCGGCCTTTCTTTACTGATAGAAGGATTTGAGCAGCATATTCCGAAAGGGTATATTTATTTCGCAATGGCATTTTCTGTTTTTGTGGAAATGATGAATTTGAGGGTGAAATCCAAAGCGACTCCCCCCGTCCATTTACATAACATACCGGAAGAAAAAGATAAATAAAGTTTTGGATGATTATTACTGCCAGCGTTTCGGGACAATAGCGATCTGTAATGATCACAGTTGCCAAATTGTCTAATTTTTGAAATTCGTTTTTCGAAGAAATAAAGTCAACTCACTTTTTTCTCATAAGCCTATCATAAAATAATACGGAAGCGAACATAAATTATATTGCTTTTATTTTCCATTCAGCCATGCCACAGCGGCTGTCATCATTGCTTGCAAACCGGTTTTTAATGTTGGATTTATCACAGGTGCAAATTTGGGTGAATGATTACTTGGAATAGTGTTTATTTTATGATTCTTTTTCGCTTCACGGTAGGTTTCCGGATCAGTGCCACCTACAAACCAAAAGACATAAGGCACTTTCCAATTCCTTCCAAAAACACTAAAATCCTCGCTGGCAGAAGCGGGTTTGGTCTCAAATGATTTATCACCAAATTGTGCTTCAAATGCTTCAGCCACTTTTGCCGTAGCTGTGTCATCATTTACGGTCAATGGATAACTGTCTAATGTGGTAAATTCCGGGTCTCTTGGCGCATTGGAAGCGGCGCATTCCGCGCAACAAATACGTTTTACGGCAGAAAGAATATGATCCTTCACCGCATCATTAAACGTGCGGATATTTAATTTTAATGTAGCATCATCCGGAATAATATTTTCTTTAGTGCCGGCCTGTAATGATCCTATTGTTAAAACTGCATTTTCTATCGGCGCTACCTCACGTGAAATAATGGTTTGCAACCGCATGGTAGTGGCCGCCGCCATAATCACAGGGTCAATAGATGTTTGTGGCTGTGAACCATGTGCACCACGCCCAAATAGTTTTACTTTTAAACTGTTGCCTGCAGAAAGAATGGCGCCGCTGCGATACCTTACTGTACCCGCTTCGCCTACCATTACATGTTGGCCTAGAATAATATCCGGTTTAGGAAAACGATCTATCATGCCATCGTCTATCATGCCCTGGGCACCACGGCCTACTTCTTCCCCGGGTTGGAAAACCGCCAGCAAAGTTCCTGTCCATTGATCCCTGTGTTCTGAAAATAATCTGGCAGCGCCCATTAACCACGTTACGTGCAAGTCGTGGCCACACACATGTGACACGCCCACTTCCACGCCTTCTTCATCTTTTGCTTTTACCGTACTGGCATAAGGCAAGCCCGTTGCTTCCGCTACAGGAAGCGCATCCATATCCGCGCGAAGCATTACCGTAGGACCCTCGCCATTTTTCATGATGCCGACCACGCCTGTTACGCCAATACCTGTTGACACTTCATATTGATATTTGGTTAAATAATCCGCAGCGATTTTAGCAGTGCGGAATTCCTGCATGGACAATTCTGGATGAAGGTGAATGTCTTTATAGATTTCTTCCAGTTCAGGAAGCAGCTTATCAATAAAGGGGTTCATGTTATTGTTGAAGGCCTTGATCTGAGTGTTTTCCATTTTCTTATTATTGATTTGAATGAAAGTTTTATTCCGAAAAATTTATTTACTGTTTTGATCCTGCTTTAGGAACTGTAATCATTATTGATATTATGGCTACAACAACCATAAAAACATTAAAAAGCAGTCCTAAGCCTGCTGCATATCTTACCCCTATATTATCAGTCCTGCCCATAAAAATATCTGCCATAGGAGGAACTCCTTTCATGGTGCTTAGGCCATAAAAGATAGCTGCAGAAATGGCGACGCCAAAGGCCGCTCCCAGGGATGATGCCATCTTATATATACCGGACGCAGACCCCGCCTTATTATCCGGAACATTACTTAAAGCTGCATCGGTAGAGGGTGTTGCATAAAAGCCGAGCCCTACTCCAAATAACGTGAACCCAACAAATGCAACAATGATATATTCTTTAGCCAACAGAAAGGTAAAACTGGTAAGCAGGATGCCCAGTCCGGTTATGTAACAGCCCATCAACATTGGTTTTCTTGGCCCCATTTTTTGAAGTAATTTTTCGCCTACCCGAATCGTACTTAAAATGGCTACCAAATATCCAACAGTTATTAAGCCCGACTGCAAAGAAGATAAGCCTGCTTCTGATTGTACGAGCGCCAACGAAACAAGCAGTGTTCCGGCAGCTCCGTTTAGTAGAAAATTGGATAGCGTAGCTCCTGAAAATGTTCGATTATTAAAAAGTGACAAATCAACAAAGCTGTTTTCACTCTTGTTCTCAATCCGAAAGAAGAAAATAGCGGCAATGATAAAAATGACGCTGCAAATTATTATGGCCGGACTTAACCAACCAAGGCCCGAGCCTTGCCCGATTACGATGTTTATGGCCAGCATGGCGATAATAAATGCAATAAGTCCTGGCCAATCGAAGGCTTTTTTTTCTGTAGCCTTTGATTGGCTTTCCGGTGTTCCCCTGATTAATAAATAACTTATAATAGCGACAAGAATAGAAAGAACGAAAATCCATCGCCAGCCAATGGTGGAAGCAATCAATCCTCCGAATAAGGCAGAGAGGCCCGAGCCTCCCCATGAGCCAATAGACCAAAAGCTAATGGCACGCTGGCGCTCTTTGCCATCATAGTAAGCTTTCACCAGGGCTAGTGTGGCAGGCATGATACAAGCTGCTGAAAGCCCCTGCAAAATACGCCCGGCTAATAGAAATACAGCGGTACCCGAAGGCGAAACAACAATCAGAAAGGAGCCAATAATATTAAGTAGCAAACCAATGTAAGTAATTTTCACCCTGCCTATCCGGTCTGCTAATCCACCCGCTACGACAATAAAGATCCCGGAAAACAATGCCGTAATGCTCACAGCAAGATTGTTCAGATCGTGACTAATTTTTAGATCTGTACTCATTGCAGGCGCAATGTTTAATGTGGTTTGGGCAAAAAGCCAAAAGGTTATGACAGCTAAAACAATTCCTACAATAAGTTTGTCTCTTCCACGATAGTTTGCTGTGACTTCCTTTGTTTGATTAGAAGAAATCATAGATTATTATTTGCTTTGCTCCCAAACGAATCGGCAGCGAACGTAATATTGAAGGCTTTTACAACTTTTGATTTGGGAAGTGATTTCTGCAATTCTTCAGCTGCGCTTGTATCAGGTTGCGTTACTAATCCGGTCAAATCTTTCTTGATAGGATTCGCAACCCCTTCAGCCAGATCCTTATCCGACTGAAGCTTTTGAAGTTTTTCTGCATCATTCGACATCAGCAACAAACGGTAAGAGCCTTTGGCAATACTTTTGGAAATGGCAGATCCCATATTTCCACTTGCGCCAAAAACCAAAACGGTTTGTTTCGCTTCCATGTAAATTGTTTTTAATGAAAATAAATGCTCAAACCTTATGCCTATCTTTTGTCTTTTTTGGGCCACCGGCAAATGTGATGAAGCTTATGCTTGTTGGCTTTACTCCGGGGATACTGTATAGATAAAGCCTAGATAAAGCCTACATAGAGTATGAGGAGAGTATGAAACAAGTAAATGTACGCTTGAATCGGATGTTAGGTAAAATTACATAAGTCATCATTGTCTTTGCTTATACACAAAGACAATACAAGCCTTGATGGAAAGAAGTAGAAACAATAATAGTGGGTGGTAGCTGGAAAGGTATTGATTATAGGCGTAGCAAAAAACCGCCGCAATTTTGAACCTACCGAAAAGCAGCGGATACAGAGCTTACAATTTGTGCTTACCATACGCTTTTTACACACAAATGGCGGGTTTACCGGGTATTAGTTTCCGCGGCTTTGCCATTATGAAGACGGGCATCAATAATGCATTTACCTTACACCCAGGCCCGAATTTATTTCCTCGTAAAGGTATAAGTAATGAAACCGGTCTTTCCTCCTCCAATATCAACCGGAGATTTAGCTATAAATTCATTTGCACTGATGCTCTGCAATGGAAGTCTGTAGCCCGCATCTACATTTCTGGCCTTTTCACCATTTAATTTTTTAAACTGAAATTGAGCATTGGGGTCTTGCCCATAAATGCTCCAGTAAATATCTTTTTTGGTTCCGTTCGAGAGTGTGAATGATCCTTTTCCATTTCTGATTAATTCCCAGGTACTTCCTTTAAAAGCATCGAAAGGCGCTTCGTCAAATACATCTGTAATATTGATGTTGGGTGGCAGGTCGGTGAGAATATTACTGATAGTCCATGTGCCCGCCAGATGCCCGTTAGTAGCTTTAAGGTTAGTGGCGTTTTTTGAAGAAGAACAACTGGTTATAAAAAAAGTAGCTGTTGCAATAAATAAAACAGAGAGTAGGTTTTTCATAATAAATAAAATTTTAGGGGGCATATTACATAAATCTTGCCAAATGGGCCAGAATGTTTTTGGCGATGGGTCATGGATAAGCAGATTTTAAATTGTTTAACTTTGAATAAAATAAATTTTATGGAAACAGCTACTATTCAACCGGCGCAAAATGAAACGGCTCAGGAAGATTTTTTGCCTTTGATGGGAACTGATTATGTAGAGTTTTATGTAGGAAATGCGAAACAGGCGGCGCACTTTTATAAGACCGCTTTTGGATTTCAATCGCTGGCTTATGCCGGCCCGGAAACGGGTGTAAAGGATAGGGCGAGTTATGTAATCCGGCAAAATAAACTCACTTTTATTTTAACGACTTCATTAAGGAATGATAATGAAATTGCAGACCATGTTGCCAGGCATGGCGATGGTGTAAAAATGCTGGCTTTAAAAGTGGATGATGCCACCAGCGCGTGGGAAGAAACAACTAAACGTGGCGGTAAAAGCTACATGGAACCTACTATATTAAAAGATGATAATGGCGAAGTAATCATGAGCGGCATTCATACTTATGGGGATACGGTTCATTTATTTATTGAAAGAAAGAATTATTCAGGAGCCTTTATGCCAGGCTATCGCAAATGGGAAACGGTTTATAATCCTTCGGAAACAGGACTTTTATATGTAGATCATTGTGTGGGAAATGTGGGCTGGAATCAAATGAATAAATGGGTAAAATTTTATGAAGACGTAATGGGGTTTAAAAATATTTTAAGTTTTGATGACAAAGATATTTCTACCGAATATTCCGCTTTGATGAGTAAAGTAATGAGTAATGGTAATGGTTACGTGAAGTTCCCGATCAATGAACCTGCTAGAGGAAAAAAGAAAAGCCAGGTAGAAGAATATCTTGAATTTTATGATGGGGAAGGTTGCCAGCATGTGGCGCTTGCTACCAATAATATTATTGAAACCGTCACTGAATTGCAAAAACGCGGTGTTGAATTTATAAAAATCCCTGCCAGTTATTATGCAACAGTTTTAGATAGAGTAGGGCATATTGATGAAGATTTGAAACCTCTGAGCGAATTGGGTATTCTGATAGATAAAGATGACGAAGGCTATCTCTTGCAAATATTTTCAAAGCCGCTGGAAGACAGGCCTACTTTATTCTTCGAGATTATTCAGCGCAAGGGCGCGAAGAGTTTTGGGAAGGGAAATTTTAAAGCCTTATTTGAAGCCATTGAAAGGGAACAGGCGGATAGGGGAAATTTGTAGGAGGTTGAAGGTTGAAGGTTGAAGGTTGATGGTTGAAAGTTGATGGTTAAACAATTTAACAATACAACAATTCCACAATCTCTTTTCTTCTCAATAAAAAAATTATTTTTACGTTATCACTTATTATAATTACCAAAGAGAATGTTCAAATTCGTTTCAAAGTATTTTTTTCTAATTATCATTTTTCTCAGTGGTGCTCAGGTTACTGATGCCCAGAATTCTTTTTTGCAATCGCAAAAGGCATCTTTTAGAGTTGCCAATGCTTTTACCAATAAAGAAGAAATGTTGAGAAAGGAATTTGCTTCCAAAAGTTTGGAATGGCCTGCGAAATATGTTTTCATTCGCAGTTTTAAATTTGATTCACAGTTGGAAGTTTGGGTGAAAAATGACCCAAAAGAAAAGTATAAGCTTTTCAAAACGTACAGGGTTTGTATGCAAAGCGGTACTATGGGGCCTAAAAGATTACAGGGTGATTACCAGGTGCCGGAAGGATTTTATTACATCAATGAATTTAATCCGCGCAGCAATTATCATCTTTCTTTAGGGTTAAATTATCCTAATGCATCTGATAGAATTTTAAGTGATTCGATGAGACCTGGCAGTGGCATTTACATTCACGGAAGCTGTGTGTCAGTGGGTTGTGTCTCTGTTAACGACAACGACATTGAAGAGATTTATATCGTTTCCAGTTATGCAAAAGCGGCAGGACAGGAATTCATTCCGGTTCATATATTTCCTATCAGGTACAGTTCCAAAAGATCATTGGATTATTTAAATAACACCATAAAAAATAATCCTTCTCTTCAGAATTTTTCCATGCAATTAAAAAAGGCTTATGATGAGTTTGAACAAACTAAAGAAGTGCCGCTTATTTTAATTGATCGCAAGGGTGATTATGTGATTGATTAATTTCCTTTCAATAACAATTGTACGGTTTCCGGTGTTTTTTGTTCCAAAACAATTTCTTTATTTTCAGAAAGCTTTTTTATTATCTCTGGTGTATAATGCCTGATGGTTAGCAGCGTTAAATTTCTTTGAATTTGCACCTCAAATATTCCCGAAGCCTGTAAGGCAATTTGTTCTGTTTTTTCCGGAATATCATCCACGCAAATCAATAAACTTATAGCAGTATTTTGGGTAAGGTTTGGTTTTAGTCTTAACCCATCCAAAATTTCATGCAGCATATTTATGGGCTTGCCTTCTACAAAAGAGTAGTCAAGAGATTGTAAGGTAATCAGGGACTGATTGTGTTTGTAAACAATCATAGGAGGAAGGCTGTGGCTGTGCTTTTGGGTAATGGTGGTGCCCGGTAGCTCAGGGTTCAAAAATGATTTTACATACAAAGGGATATTCTTATTTTGTAGCGGCTTTATGGTTTTGGGATGAATCACCTGCGCGCCGTAATAAGCCATTTCAATTACTTCTTTATAACTCAAATCTTCGATGGCTATAGCGTCGTTAAATTCTTTTGGATCAGCATTCATTACCCCATCTACATCTTTCCAGATGGTAACGCTTTCTGCATCGGTTAATTTGGCAAAAACAGCGGCGGTATAATCGCTTCCTTCGCGGCCAAGTGTAGTGCTTTCATTTTCGTCGGTGCTGGCTATAAAGCCTTGGGTTATTACAAAATTATTTTCTTCAAAAAGAGGTAATAATTTTTCATTGATATTTTTTGCTGTAAAATCCCAGTCTATTTTCGCATCACGGAAAGTATCGTCGGTTCGTATCAAATCTCTTACATCTATCCATTTATTCGGAAGCCTTTCTTCATTAAGAAAAAATGAAATCAGCGTGGAGGAAAGTAATTCACCGGCGCAAACGATCTGGTCGTAATAATAGTTGTAATCCTTTACAGGCTTATCGTGTAGCAGCCATTCTACTTCTGTAAAAAAATTTTGAAGCTCATTGGTAGCTTTTTCCCAATGCAGGGTAATTAAATATTTTAATTGGGTTAAATGATATTCTTTTATTTTTTGAAACAGCTTAAGTGCGTCTTCTTTTCTTTCTTCAAAAAAAGCTTCGGCCACTTTTTCCAAAGCATTGGTTATTTTGCCCATTGCAGAAATGACGATCAGTATTTTTTCACCTTCATGGTTTTTTAAAATTTTTGACAAATTTTTAGTACGATCAAAATTGCTGATACTGGCGCCACCAAATTTAAACACCTTCATTTGATAAGATTCAATTATTTGAGCAAAGTAAATTAATTAAGGATTAAGAATTTAAAATTTAAAATGGATACTTATTTTTTTTCAGGGTAATGGGATTACTTATAAAATGATAAATAACTAATTACGCTATTTTTGTTTCTTTTAATAAAAATAAAACAGATGGTAAACAGGGAGATATTAACGCTCGATGAATTTACAATCAGGGAAATGCGCGCGTTTCCTCAAGCCACCGGCGAGCTTTCAGGATTATTAAGAGATATCGGTCTTGCTGCAAAGCGTGTGAATGTAGAAGTAAATAAAGCAGGACTGGTAGATATTTTAGGCGATACCGGCGATGTAAATGTACAGGGAGAAGAAGTGAAAAAAATGGATGAGTTTGCCAATAACCAGTTTACCGGCGTTTTACGCCATGGCATTAGCTGCGCCGGAATTGCAAGCGAAGAATTAGATGACATGGTAGTTTTTGATGACGACATCAGTAAAAATTCCAAGTACGTATGTATGTACGATCCGCTGGATGGCAGCAGTAATATTGACGTGAATGTTTCTATTGGAACTATTTTTAGTGTGTATCGCAGGGTTACTGAAAGAGGAAACTGTGTTACCATTAAAGACTTCCTGCAACCCGGCAATCGTCAGGTGGCAGCGGGTTACATCATTTACGGTTCATCAACCATATTGGTCTATGCCACTAAAAGAGGTGTGAATGGTTTCACTCTGGATCAATCCATCGGTGAATTTTGCCTCAGCCATCCTGATATCAAATGCCCTGAAGATGGGAAAATGTATTCGGTAAACCATGGAAATTTTTTCGGCTATAGCTCTTCAGTAAAAAAATATATTGATGCCTGCCAACATAAAGACAAAACTAACGGTGGCCCATACACGCAAAGATACATCGGTAGCATGGTGAGCGATGTGCATCGGAATTTAATTAAAGGCGGCATATTTCTATACCCAGGTACTAAGGAAAGGCCGAATGGAAAGTTGCGGCTGCTTTATGAATGTAATCCGCTGGCTTATGTTTTAGAGAAGGCCGGTGGCAAAGCTACTGACGGAGTGAAAAGAATTTTGGAAAAACAGCCAACGGCATTGCATGAACGTACGCCCTTTTTTATTGGAAGTATGAAAATGATGAAAGAACTGGAAGAATACCTTGGTGTGGATATTTAAAAATTAACCTGAGAAAAAATGCAAACAATCATATCAGTCAAAGAACTGAGAAAAAACTATGACAAATTTGAAGCGGTAAAAGGAATTTCTTTTGATGTGTATGAAGGAGAAATATTTGGATTGCTGGGTCCGAATGGCGCAGGCAAATCAACAACCCTTGAAATTATTGAAACGCTTCGTGATAAGACTTCCGGTAAAATAATTGTAGATGGATATGATATAGATAAAGATGCAGGTAAAATCAAAAAAATAATCGGCGTACAATTACAAACGTCCGGCTTTTATCCGGGTTTGAATTTACTGGAATTGATTGACCTCTTTTGTGGCTTATACAATACTAAAACGAATGCCTATGAATTGCTTGAAATGGTAAACCTTAAAGACAAGGCAAAGAATAAATATAAAGAAATGAGTGGCGGCCAGAAGCAGCGTTTTTCCATTGCCACAACATTAATTAATAAACCAAAAATTATTTTTTTAGATGAACCCACTACAGGCCTTGATCCACAGGCACGTCGAAATTTGTGGGAATTAATTAGGCGCATAAGATCAAGCGGTACCACCGTAATTATCACCACGCATTACATGGATGAAGCCGAATATTTATGCGATCGTGTGGCCATTATGGATGAAGGAAAAATCATTGCGCTACAGTCTCCGGATAAACTAATTGATGAATTAGTGTTGAGCGGTTTTGAAAGGCCGAAAGCCACAAAAGCGGCAAATCTTGAAGATGTTTTTATTAACCTTACGGGTAAAGATTTCAGGGAAGATTAAGCTATATTTGCGCCCGGTGTTTTAAAACATTCATCTAAAATATAATCAATGAAAACTATTTTTTTAGCATTGCTTCTGCCCGTATCGGTATCTTTTGCACAACCCAAAAAACCGGCGCCAAAGGTAGTAAAACCGGCGGCTGTACTCACTTCTACCGATAGTCTTTGTTATTCAATTGGCATCCAGGTAGCAGATTTTTATAAAAACCAGGGAGTTAAAAATATGAATTCCGCAATGATAAAAAAAGCATTCGATGACATATACAACGAAAAAACTTTACTCATTTCACAAGAACAGGCAAACATGACCATACAACAAAAACTACAACAATATATGTCCAGTAAAACAAACGCTGAAAAAGAACAAGGAATAAAATTTTTAGAAGCCAACAAAAACCGCCCGGAGGTAATTACACTTCCCAGTGGACTTCAATATGAAGTTCTAACAAAAGGAACAGGCCCGGTTCCTAAAGCGACCGATACCGTAAAAGCTAATTATATCGGTTCTCTCATTGATGGAAAAGAATTTGATAATTCTTATAAAAGAGGGCAGCCATTGGAAATTCCTGTAAGCGGTGTTATCCAGGGCTGGGTAGAGGCTTTACAGTTAATGCCTGTTGGCAGCAAGTGGAAATTATTCATACCGTCCGATTTAGGATATGGTGATAGGGGAGCAGGCGGCGCGATTCCCGGCGGTGCAGCATTAGTTTTTACAATAGAACTTTTGGAAATTGTAAACCATTAATTTTTTTATGGAAAAGGAAGAAAGCCTTCAGTATCCAATAGGTAAAGAAGAGACGCAGGAATATTTTGCTGCTGATTTTAATGAACCATTAAAATTGCTTTTGCTTACTGATATAAAAAACCTTCCATCCTTATTAGAAAATGCCATTCAGAATTTAGATGCTGATCAATTGGATACTCCTTTTCGTCCAGGTGGATGGACGGTTAGACAATTGATACACCATGTTGCTGATAGTCACATCAATGCCTATACGCGTTTTAAATTAGGGTTAACAGAAAACAATCCAATCATAAAACCTTATGACCAGGATGCCTGGGTTCTACTAAGCGATACCCAAACTGTACCAATAAATATTTCTTTAACCTTACTTCATGCATTACATGCAAGATGGTATGCGTTGTTGAAAGATATGTCTGAAGAGCAATGGCAACGCACTATTTATCATCCCGAAAGAAAAGTTGAGAGTTTATGGAAGTTACTGAAATCTTATGCATGGCATGGAAAGCATCATACTGCGCATATTATAAAGCTAAGAGAAAGAATGGGATGGAATTAAGAACTTGGAATTGAGAATTAAGAATGATATGAAATGGAAAATATTATCCTCTGAATATTTGAGCAGGCATCTCTATTTTACCGCGAGAAAAGATAAATGCGAAACGCCGGATGGGAAAATAATTGATGAATATTTTGTGGTGGAACTACCAAAGACCGCTTGTGCAGTGGCCATTACACAAGAGGGCGAAGTGCTGATGGTAAAGCAATACAGGCATCCGATAAAGGAAACAATTCTTGAACTCCCTGGTGGTTTTGTTGATAAAGGTGAAACACCGGAAGAGGCCATGACAAGAGAATTAAAAGAAGAAACAGGGTATGAGTTTTCATCAATAATTCCTATTGGAAAAATTGCTGCTAATCCGGGTGTGCTTGATAATTTTACTTACTTTTTTTTAGCGCAGGGAGGAATAAAAACCAGTGTCCAGAATTTAGATGCGAATGAAGAATTAGTGGTTGAAAAGATTTCTATAGAAAAGTTGAAGACGCTTTTCCTTGAAAATAAAATTGCGCAAGCACTTCATAATAGTTGTATTTTTTATGCACTGCGAGAAATGAAGGAGATGTAATATTTTTCGAAGGTTTAATCCTCCTATTAGATGATCAAATAGTGGCTTCGCCTACTACAAATACGCTTCCACAAACAATGATCATATCCTCTTTAGAAGCCTGTGATAACGCAGCTTCCAAAGCCTCGCTTACTTTCGGGTAGGTATCACCGTTAAGATGATAAGTAGCTGCTTTTTTCTGTAATTCATTCTCCTCCAGGGCACGCGGTATTTGAGCTTTGGTAAAATAATATTTTGCAGTCGTTGGGAGCTGATTTAAAACTTTATCGGGGTCTTTATCTTTCACCATTCCAAAAACTATATGGAGCTGATTGAAGGTTGATTGGTTAATCTGCTGTATCAGTTGCCTCATCCCGCCTTCGTTATGTGCTACATCCAGCACCACAAGAGGATTTTTATGGATTACTTCCCATCTTCCATGAAGGCCTGTTAATTTTTTTACACTGGATAAAGCTTTTTTTATACTATCTTCTTTTAAGGAAAAATATTCTTTCAACAAATGAAGGGCAGTAAGAACTGTCAGCAAATTTTTTTCCTGATAAATTCCATTCAGGTCAAGCTGATAATTTTCTTTTTGGCCTGAATGCTGATCCAATAATTCTATCTCTAAACTATCGGCGTCAAAACTGGTTGAGTGGATCTTGTATTTTTCTTCAGCAAAAAAGATGGCTGATTGTGTTTCGTTAGATTTTGTTTGAAAAACCATTTTTGTTTCAGGTGTGAATTCCCCGATCACAACAGGAATACTGGGTTTAATGATTCCTGCTTTTTCAAAGGCAATTTTGCCAAGAGTATCTCCCAAAATATCCATGTGGTCATAACTGATATTGGTTATGATAGACAAGAGTGGAGTGATAACGTTGGTGCTGTCTAATCTGCCGCCAAGACCCGTTTCAATAATGGCAACTTCCACTTCTTGTTGTGCAAAATAATCCAGCGCCATCACAAATGTGAGTTCAAAAAAAGAGGGTTTTATTTCTTCAGAAACAGCTTTTATTTTCTCCAAAAAATTGATAACAAAAGTTTCCGGTATCATGTCACCGTTTATTTTTATTCTCTCCCTAAAATCTTTTAAATGGGGCGATGTATATAACCCGGTTTTATAGCCGTTCTGTTGAAAAATGGCGGCCAGCATATGGCTGGTAGATCCTTTTCCATTGGTACCAGCGATGTGAATGGTTTTTATTTTATTCTGTGGATTGTCAAGATAAGCACAAAGTGTTTGTGTGTTTTTTAAATCTGCTTTATAAGCCTTTATGCCCATGCGGCTGAATAAAGGAAGTTTGTTGTACAGATAGTTTAAAGCCTGCTCGTAATTCATAAGCAGCAAAGATAATGTGCTAATGTGCTAATTTGAAAATTTGAAAATCCAAAAACATTCGGAATATCAAATTCGCTATTCACCATTGACCATTGACGACCATCAGCTTTTCAAAACAAAATTAAAAAGTATGGTACCGCTTTCCACATCGCTTTGAGCGGATGGGAATTTCAATTGCCTTGCTTTTTGAATAGCGATATTTCTCAGGCTGGAATTGGAAGTGGTAGTTCCCCGTGCAATGCTTGCGGAAGTAACTTTCCCCGATGCATCCACTTTTATATCAACATAGACTTTGGCATTTTCATTAAAATCATCCGTCATGGAAGGGAAGTGAATGGGGCGCCTTCCTGATAAACCCCGCACCACGCTTACCCCGCTTCTTCCCCCGGGAGAATTTCCGTAAGCATCAGGTTTGCCATCAGGACTTCCTGCATCGCCTATACCACCGGGCTTATATCCCTGGTTTCTATAGCCATTGTCTTCTGTAGCGCCGTTGCCTCCGGTGCCAGTACCTCCTTTATACAAAGGAATTTTTGGTTTTGGAGGCGCAGGGTTTGGATTCACAACAGCGGACGGATTAATATTTTTAGAAGCCTTGGTGCTGCTTTCTTTATTTAATTCTTTAGCTGTTTCTTTTGATTTTTCAGTTTTTACAACCGGTGCTGCTGCTTCATCATTATTTTCATCGGCCAGTATATTTTGCGATGGGGATTCATTAGCTTTCTGAGCGCTTTGATTGGAGGCTACACTTTGATTATCCGGTGCTCTGTCGCCCGGCACCAAGGGTTGCACATCGCCCATTCCTTCCTGCTCATTACCAAGGTTTACTTCAATCAGATCCTGTACAGTGGGAATGGGAGGCACTTGTAGCGGCCAGGTATAAAAAATAGCAATGATGAGAAACAACCCACAGATAAGGGAAGTGTACATCAATGCTTTCTTATTTTTTTCGGATTCAAAAGAATTATCTAACGCCTGTACTTCCAAAATAATTTATTTTTTCTTTTCAAATTTAACCAATTGATAAAAACATTGTGGTTCATAAATGTTAAAAGTATGGTAGGACTGACTTTAATTTCTTCGTCCAAAAATAAGGCTTCCGATTCGCACCATATTGCTTCCTTCTTCAATTGCGATTTTATAATCCGAACTCATGCCCATTGATAAAATGTTCGATGCAAAATGTTTGATGTCTGATGTTGCGAAATCAGTATTGTTATCTTTTCTTTTCAAAGAAAAATAATTATCAAATAATTCTTTTAATCTTTTAAATTCTTCCCTCACTTTATTTTCATCATCAGAAAAAGATCCCATTCCCATTAAACCACGCACCCGGATGTTTCTATATTTTGTAAAATCAGAGTCCAAAAATTCATGTAATTTCTTTTCATCAAAACCAAACTTTGTTTCTTCCTCTGCAATATGAACCTGCAACAGACAATCTATAACCCGGTTATTTTTTATCGCTTGCTTATTTATTTCTTTTAATAATTTTTCGCTATCCACTCCGTGGATTAAGGAAACAAAAGGAGTGATAAATTTTACTTTATTAGATTGAAGATGCCCGATGAAATGCCAACGGATATCTTTTGGTAATTGCTCATGTTTCTCAATTAATTCCTGCACATAATTTTCTCCAAAATCTCTTTGACCTTTATGGTATAGTTGTAAAATTCTTTCTACAGATTGTATTTTTGAAACAGCAATGAGTGTTACATCTTTCGTTGCAAGTTCGTTGCGTATCTCTTTATATAAATTTATGTTTACAGCCAATTTTGATTTTTGATTTTAGGATTAACTTCTTTTTTTTCTAAATTAGTGGAAAGGCTTTTTATTGGCTCGTCAGCATATTGGCGAATCAGCCCATTAAATAATCATTTCAAAATTGACCTTCCGATCACGATCCTTTGCATTTCGCTGGTGCCTTCATATATCTGTGTGATCTTGGCATCACGCATCATTCTTTCTACATGATATTCTTTTACATAGCCGTATCCACCATGAATCTGAACCGCTTCTGTAGTAGCCCACATAGCGGTTTCGCTGGCAAAAACTTTTGCCATGGCGGCGCTTTCTGTATAATCCTGTCCCTGATCTTTTTGCCATGCTGCGCGGAGACACAATAACCTTGCTGCATCAATCCGGGTAGCCATATCGGCTAATTTGAATTGTATGATCTGGTGGTTTTTTAATTCCGTATCAAATGCCTTTCTCTCTTTAGAATAGGCGATGGATCTTTCCATGGCGCCCGAAGCGAGGCCCAATGCCTGCGAAGCAATTCCTATTCTTCCCCCTGAAAGTGTTTTCATTGCGAATTTGAAACCGAATCCATCAACACCAATCCTGTTTTCTTTCGGCACTTTTACATCTGTAAAAGAAATGCTGTGCGTATCGCTTCCGCGGATTCCCAATTTATTTTCTTTGGCTCCTACTTTCACACCCGGCCATTTTTTTTCAACAATAAATACATTAATGCCGTGGCTCTTTTTTTCGGGATGTGTTTGTGCAAAAACTAAATAAACAGAGGCCGAGTTTCCATTGGTGATCCAGTTTTTTACTCCGTTAATTACATAATGATCTTCTTTTTCTTCGGCGGTAGTTCTCTGCGAAGTGGCATCGCTGCCCGCTTCTGGCTCACTCAAAAGAAATGCGCCGATGTATAATTCACCATCTTTTTTACCTTGTGCAAGTGGCGTTAAATATTTTTTCTTCTGCTCTTCCGTGCCGAATGCTTCAATGCCATAGCAAACCAGGCTGTTGTTTACACTCATGCAAACGCTGGTGCTGGCGTCTATTTTGCTTATCTCTTCCATTGCCAAAACATAGCTTATGGCATCCAAACCTGCTCCTCCATAATCAGGACTTATCATCATTCCCAGGAAGCCGAGGTCTGCTAATTTCATCACCTGCTCATAAGGAAACTTTTGATGCTCGTCTCTTTCAATTACACCGGGTAAGCATTCAGTATTGGCGAAATCGCGCGCGGCCTGGCGTATCATTAATTGTTCTTCTGTTAATTTAAATTCCATGATTGATCTTTAATGATGCAAAAGTAGGTTAATTAGTTAGTGTGCTGATTTAGCCAATTAACTAATGCGCTCTATAGATTCCAAATTCATTTATCGCGGAAAAGGTTAATCACCACTTGAAAATGTTGAGTGAGGCCGCTGAAGAATATCCTACTAAAAACACGGCGATATATTGGATCTTCTGACTCCGCAACAAATGGAAGGTTAACCAATTGATGATCTGTCACTGAAGCAATTTTTTAAACAGGAAAATATTTTTTCAAAAAAATGGAAAGTATAAACAATTATATCTTACTTTGCACCTCAAAGCACTTTTATGTACAGCGAAAACAAACCTACACAGGCATTAGAAGAAATAAAACAAATGATGCACCGAAGTAGTCGCTTCGTAAGCCTGAGCGGTTGGAGCGGTATCGCAGCAGGCATTTGCGCATTAGTAGCTGCATGGATAG
Source organism: Hanamia sp. (assembly GCA_036566285.1). Classification (GTDB taxonomy): domain Bacteria; phylum Bacteroidota; class Bacteroidia; order Chitinophagales; family Chitinophagaceae; genus Ginsengibacter. Next base: position 3,390 of record DATCWN010000256.1, on the reverse strand, counting down.
CACATCAGAAAATAAGTCAATACACTCTTGAGAATAGTACCAATTACAATGATATGCAGGGCGCTTATATCTTTAAGGATGGACAACTGTTATTGGCAAACCAATTGCTGATCATTGGTATATTGACTTTTATAGTCGCATTCTTCTTTGCCTTTTTATTTACCTGGTTCAGAAGCAGGAAAACGGGCATACCGGTTTGGGGTTTTACGGCTCGCAAAGTAATCATCAATATAGCAGTTCCAATGTTGGTAGGCGCCTTATTGATCTGGCGTATCACAGACCTTGGAGTCTATGGTTTGGTAGCACCTGCATGTCTCCTTTTTTACGGCCTTGCCTTGATCAATGCCTCCAAGTTTACATTGTCAGAAGTGCGCTACCTTGGCTATTTACAATTATTGCTGGGTGTTATTAATCTGTGGGCAATGAGTTACGGTTTGTATTTCTGGGCTGCAGGTTTTGGTGTGTTGCACATTCTATATGGCATTGTGATGTGGAATAAATATGAGCGGAACGAAAAATCAGTTGTGTAATGAAGAATCCTATTTCAGGTTTAAATAAAATATTTGACAACCGTATACGGCTGGGTGTAATGAGTGTGCTCATAGTGAATGAAGAGATCAGTTTTAATGACCTGAAAGCCATGCTGGAAGTAACCGATGGTAATCTGGCCACTCACCTGGTTTCACTTGAAGAGAATGGCTTTATCAAAGTGCATAAAGGGTTTATCGGTAGAAAAACAAATACCACTTATTCAATTACAAAATTGGGTGACCGGGAGTTCAAAAATCATGTGAGGGTTTTGGAAGGGATGATCAAAGGAATAAAATAAATTATAATTGAACTTTGGTAACGCAATCATTATACAGTTTATAAATTTTTATAAAACAGGTAAGCAATTTTTTAATTTTTTTGGACTTACACTTTGCTTAGCAAAGTACTTTAATAAAACAAAAAAGCGGCTTTTATAAACTTTAAAACGAAGCATCATGACACCGAAAAATAATTCAACAACAGGAAATCGACCAGTATCAAAGAAGTTTATAAATATTCAATGCAGTCAATGGATATAATTCTAAATTTTAATTAAAAACTTGTAAAATAAAACTCATGAAAGACGAAATACTCGCCCATCTAAATAAGCCAACGGAACTTGAAAAACTGTACCGGGCTAACAAGGTGTCTTTTAAACGGGAATTTAATACACTATATCCGGAGCTTAAAGGCAACGTAGTCGCTGATTTCTGGAATGAAAGACTGAATTACGAAAGTGATGAGATTAACTGGGGCTCAAAAAGGGAATTATTATTTGTGCTCATCGCTGCACTGGTGGCAGGTGTTATTGCAAAGCTGCCGGCCATTTTATCTATAAGCGAAGATTTTTTCTATCCAAGGAATATTGGTTTTATCATTTTTCCTGCGCTAACGGCATACTTTGCCTGGAAGAATAAATTATCAACCCGTAAGATTGCTTTTATTATTGGCGCAGCCCTCGCTGGTTTAATTTTTATCAACCTCCTTCCTGATATTACGAAAAGCGATACCACCATTTTATCGTGCATTCATTTGGCCTTAGTTCTATGGAGTATATTAGGTTTTGCTTTTGTTGGCGGGATGAAAAATAACGATGAAAAACGGCTTGGCTTTTTAAAGTACAATGGCGACCTGCTGGTTATAACAGCGCTTATCGTGATAGCAGCCGCCATCATGAGCGGTATTACCATCGGCCTTTTCTCATTAATCGGATTTAATATTAAAGAATTTTATTTTGAGAATATTGTAATTTTCGGCCTTCCTGCCGCACCCATTGTGGGCACCTACCTTACGCAGACCAATCCACAGTTGGTCGGTAAGGTTTCACCAGTGATTGCTAAAATATTCAGTCCGCTGGTAGTAGTGATGCTGGTAATTTATCTTATAGCCATGATTTACTCGGGGAAAGACCCTTATAATGACCGGGAATTTTTATTGATTTTTAATGCATTATTAATTGGTGTTATGGCCATCATTTTCTTTTCCATTGCAGAAGCATCAAAGACAACTAAAAGCCAACCTGAGCTTTGGATTCTTTTCCTGTTATCTGTTGTAACCATAATTGTAAATGGCATTGCGCTGTCTGCTATTGTGTTCCGTATTTCAGAATGGGGAATCACACCCAACAGGGCCGCGGTTCTGGGTGGTAATGTTTTAATTCTGATAAATCTTTTGTTGGTAACTGCGCAACTTTTCAGGGTGCTTTCAAAGAAAGCCAACATAAACGGAGTTGGAAAAGTCATTTCTTTCTACCTACCCATTTACGTTGTATGGACAATTGTAGTAACCTTTATATTTCCGTTACTATTTGGGTTTAAATAAAATTATTGTTATTCTTATTCTTCTTGGTGGGGACCTTGGGTACTTGTAGGACTTGTAGAACAGTAAGTCCCACAAGTCCAAGGATAATAAACAAACCAACAACCAACGACGTTACAAAAAACAGGTAGAGCCGAAAATGATCTTTAGACCTAACAGTTTTTTAAAACCTGTTAGGTCTTTGCCGAATACATTACCTAAGCCTCCATCCAATAAACTGAAAAGGTCATTTGAAAAATGGGTAGAAAACCTTTGAAATAAATATTTCAAATTGCACTGAATATTCTATTTTATAAAGGGCCTCCGTACAATTATTAACCCATTGCAGCATAAAAAGAACATAGATAAAGAATAATTTCAAGTTAGTACAATGGAATGTTCACCCGAATGGTAGCTTATACCAAACGATAAATTTGCTTCTCCTCTGGCAAATATTGGTTTCTGTAGAAAATAAAAACAATCGTTTTTTTAGCCAACAAAATCAAATAAAATGCAAATCAATTTATTAGTGAGCAGAGGCGCGATGAGATTACTATTTATTCTTTTACTTTCAGCTATTACCGGGTACAGCCATGGCCAGGCAAAGATTTCGGGTGTTGTTTTGAGTTCTCAAAATCAACCCCTTGGCGATGCCAGTGTTTTATTATTAAACTCCAAAGATTCTTCCCTCGTGAAAGGGACCGTTACCTCAAAAAAAGGGGAATATCTTTTTTTTAAAATCCCCCGGGGAACGTATCTTATTGCTTCCTCTTTTGTGAATTATGCACAAGGATATACAGATTCAATAATCATTTCTGATGAGCAGCAGGATATAAATGCGCCCCCGCTAAAGCTTTTAAAAAATGAAGCTGTGTTGGAAAAAGTTACCGTTGAGAAAAAGAAGCCTTTGGTGGAGGTACTTATAGATCGTTTGGTAATAAATGTGGCGGGCAGTATCACAGCCGCCGGCGGCACTGCCCTGGAAGTGTTGGAACGATCACCGGGAGTGATAGTAGATCGCCAAAACAATTCAGTGGTGGTGAATGGAAAAAACGGGGTGGT
>DATCWN010000124.1:0-4306 GCA_036566285.1 Hanamia sp. | reverse complement strand
TGAGAAAATTTATAATAATATAAGTAAAACTCTTTTGCTATTCCGTTATTAATAATTTCCGGTAAAGTATTATCTTCGCCGCCCAAATGTCGGGATAGCTCAGCTGGTTAGAGCATCGGATTCATAACCCGAAGGTCGGCGGTTCAAGTCCGCTTCCCGATACAGTTTAAATTTTCTTACGACTTTCCCGGATAAACTTCCAGCGCCTTCTCAAGACAGTCCATCGCTTTATTGATAGCTCCGGCATTTAATACATAAGCCAATCTTACTTCGTTTTTACCAAGACCAGGGGTACTATAAAATCCGGATGCAGGCGCCAGCATTACTGTAGCGCCATTATAATTAAATGACTCCAAAAGCCATTGGCAAAATACATCCGCATCATCAATGGGGAGTGAGGCTATTGCATAAAATGCACCTCCAGGGTTTGGACAAAACACACCTGGGATTTTATTTAATCTTTCAACAATAGTATTACGCCTTAATAAATATTCCGCTTTTGGCTTTTCAAAATAGTTTTTGGGGAGATCTACTGCTGCCTCACCTAAAATTTGTCCAAACCCCGGAGGACTCAGCCGCGCCTGTGCAAACTTCATTGCAGTGGCAAGCACTTCTTTATTTTTAGTTATAAAAGCGCCGATTCTGGCGCCGCAGGCGCTATAACGTTTGCTGACCGTATCCATCAAAATCACATTTTCTTCTATTCCTTCAAGTTCCATGGCACTCGTATGTTTTCCTTCATAACAAAATTCCCGGTATGCCTCGTCAGAAAATAAATAGAGATGATGCTTTTTAATAATCGTTTTAAGCACTTCCATCTCTTTACGACTATATAAATAACCGGTGGGATTGTTTGGATTGCAGATTACTATAGCTTTTGTTTTTTCAGTGATTACCTTTTCAAATTCTTCTATCGGTGGTAATGCAAATCCCGTTTTTATATGGGAAGTGATTGGCTTCACTACTACACCTGCTGCTACGGCAAAGCCATTGTAATTCGCATAAAATGGCTCGGGTATTATCACTTCATCTCCGGCATCCAAACAACTCATAAATCCAAACAATATAGCCTCGCTTCCTCCCGTGGTTACAATTATGTCGTTATGATCTATATGAATGTCAACAGAACGGTAATATTCAACCAGTTTACGCCGGTAACTTTCATTTCCCGCGCTATGGCTATATTCCAACACTTTAAAATTGGATTTCCTTACCGCATCAAGAATAGATGGAGGTGTTTCAATATCCGGTTGGCCAATATTAAGATGATAAATCTTGATTCCTCTTTCCTTTGCTGCTTCAGCAAAAGGTACTAATCTTCGTATAGGTGATGCGGGCATTATTTCTCCGCGATGGCTTATTGATAACATGCTACAAATTTAAATAGTAAAGCTTTACAAATCGTTTTTTCCTCCGTTTAGGGATAATAAAAAAAGCCTCCCAAATTTGAGAGGCTTTTTGAATTTTATATTTTGAACTATTATAAGTTCGCTTTGATATCTATTACATTAGCATCACCACCACCTACTTCACAGTTTGTAATGATTCTGTCTGCACTAATACCTTCTGTTTCTGTAAGATAAGCTTTAACTGCATTTGCTCTTCTGTTGCAAAGGGCTTGTGAAGCTTTAGATGCAGCAGGATAACCTGTAACTGTTATTGAACAATCTGCACTGGCTTTTAATTTAGAAGCCACAGTAGCAAGCATTGCTTTAGCATCGCTGCTTAATCTTTGTGTATTTCCTTTGAATGTAATGCTGGGCATATCGCCAAGGTTGCAAGCGTTGGCAGCAACCATGTTTTTGCAGCATTCAGGATCCGGGCATTTACCTACACCATCTGCATCTACAGGCTGGCATTCGGTTGGTGTTATCAATTGTTTGTCTTTGTAATCAGGTACACCATCACCATCAGTATCGCGGGAAACACCACGGAAATCAACGGGAGCGCCTGCCGGAGTATTTGGCTCTTTATCAAACTGATCAAAAACGCCATCACCATCAGAATCTACTGTGCTCAATTGAGCCTTTATAGAATCTACATCAGTTTGTACTTTAGTTATTTGCGTTTGCAAAATATCGTTCAGTTTCGAAGCCGGATTGTCAAACATTAATTGCTTTTTAGCTTTTGCGCCTAAAGCAAATTCCAACCCAAGGAATCCATAAGAGAATTTATCTTTATGAATATTTCCCTGTACTCCTGTAGTACCATCAAAATTATCATTATCTACAAAGTTAGCCCTATAGCCTAAATCAAGGTTAACCAAATCAGAAAGCATGAATTTAAGGCCTATTCCAACTGGAACAAAGAATTCATTTTGAGCGTCTCCGTTATCAAACGCTACTTCTGTGGTAGAACCCGTAGCTATGGTTACCGGTTTGTAAGCGATAGTTCCGGCACCACCTGTGATGTAAGGAACCACTCTGGTTGTATTTCTTAACCAATTGATACTACCAAAAGTAAGCACACCACTCAAACTGACCGCATAGTTAAGGTCCGTTTCAAATGAAGCATTGGTTCTGTCGGTAGCGGGAAGCCCGTTAGAATAATCGTTATCATTATTTCCTTTTAATTTTCCTTTCAGGAAATCTGCCTGAATACCAAACTGATGAGTGAATTGGTATTTCAAATTAGCACCATAACCAAAACTGTATAAAGGTTTTGTAAAGTCATTTCCGCCTCCAGTGATTATGGAAGGGCGTAATGCACCGGCATTGACTCCAATTGAGAATTTTCTGAACTGGCTGGTGCCTGTAAAAGGTGCCTGGGCAAAGAGCGCGGAACCTATAAATAATAGGGCCCCTGTCAACGCTGATCTTTTAATAAAGTTAGTAATCATAATAGAGATTTTATATGTATGTGTTGTTAATGCAAAACTAAGGGTTTTCAAATTAAATTTCTACCAATACTCAATTTTTATTTATAAAAATTATTGAAGCATCGTTTTAAATTCTGTCTCACTGTATTTATATTCCGAAGCCGGTTTAGATTTATCTACCATATCCAGTTTTTCATAAACAGAATTTTCACTTTTATATTCTGCTACAATCAACTTCATTTGCTTCACCACGGGTAGATTTTTATTTTTTAACGAAAGTTCAATCAGGTAATTAATGCTATCCACAATTGATAATGACCATTTTTTATTAACTTTCGAAATCATGATCTTTTTATGATGCGTAGGCATTACCTCTTCACTTTTATTAAGTAATTCTTCAAATAACTTTTCACCTGGCCTCAAACCTGTATATTCTATTCGAATATCTTCGCCTGGTACTAAACCCGCAAGCTTTATCATTTTATGTGCCAGATCTGAAATTTTTACCGGCTCTCCCATATCAAAAATAAAAATTTCACCGCCGTGTCCCATAGTTCCTGCTTCCAATACTAAAGAGCATGCTTCCGGAATGGTCATAAAATACCTTGTTATATCAGGGTGAGTTACCGTGACTGGTCCTCCTTTATCTATCTGTTCCTGAAAGCGGGGAATTACAGAGCCATTAGATCCTAAAACATTCCCAAAACGGGTAGTGATAAATTTTGTATTCCCCTTCCGGGATAGAATATCTGCTTCACTATTCACATTAAAATTTCCTAAAGCGCTTCTTTGAATACCCTGTTGGTTAATTTGCAACTCTGCTACATACATCTCTGCAATGCGCTTAGAAGCTCCCATTACATTGGTGGGGTTAATCGCTTTGTCTGTAGAAATAAATACAAATTTTTCCACCCCGTAAACCACAGAAAGATCCGCTACTATCCGTGTTCCCAACACATTATTTCTAACGGCCTGGCAAGGATGCATTTCCATCAAAGGCACATGCTTGTATGCGGCCGCATGAAATACGATCTGAGGTTTGTACGTCTCAAAAATATTTTGCATGATGTCCATACTTCTTACATCGCCTATTCTAAATATAATACTATCCTTTTTGCCGACAAGTTGCTGAAGTTGATATTGCAATTCATATAAGCCGGTTTCTCTGTTATCACATAAAACGAGCAGTTCCACATTAATCCCGGCTAACTGTTTCACAATCTCACTGCCTATTGACCCGGCTGCGCCTGTAACCAATACTCTTTTTCCGGCCAGAAAATCCTGTATATGTTCCGGAGCAAGATGAATGCTCGGACGATTTAAAAGATCTTCAATTTTTAAATTCTTTATTTGCCTTGTACGCAACTGTCCGTCCACCCATTTTTCAACGGCAGGAATCACTTTTACATTGATATTATTTGCCAAACAATAATCAACGACTTTATTTTTCACCTCCACATCAATATCTTCAGATGCAAGGAAAAGGGA
>DATCWN010000052.1:0-12735 GCA_036566285.1 Hanamia sp. | reverse complement strand
TAAAATGAGTTATAAAAATATTATGCCTTCATCTGTTGTCGCCAATATGAGCTATGATGCTGACACTTCCACGCTAAGAATAATTTTTGTTTCCGGCACGATATACGATTACAAAAACGTACCCGAAGAAGTGTATCATGCTATGAAAACTTCCGGTAGCAAAGGCACTTATTTAAACCAGCACATTAAAGGCAACTATGAATTTGAAAAAGTCGTAAAAAAGCCAACCTCAAAATAAAAAGTAACCCCAAGAATTTTATAACTATTATTCCCAATTGTTAATCCCAGCGCTACAGCAAGTTCTGAAATTAAGTAATTGACGCAGTGTTACCAAAATCATTTCAATCAAAAAAAGTTAGTTAAACCACTCCTTCTTTGGAGGAATAAATGGTAAATTGCTTACTTTATTTTACAAATAAAATTTTATGGAAGCATATATTATAGCAGGATTCAGAACAGCAGTTACCAAATCAAAAAAGGGTGGCTTCAGGTTTTATCGCCCGGATGATTTGGCGGTGGATGTAATAAAAGGTTTATTAGCATCGGTGCCGGAACTGGACAGCAAAAGAGTAGATGACTTAATTGTTGGAAACGCTGTACCAGAGGCGGAGCAAGGGTTACAGGTGGGCCGCATGATTAGTGTAAGGGCTTTGGGAATTTCTGTTCCGGGAATGACAGTCAACAGGTATTGCGCCAGCGGGCTGGAAACTATCGCCATTGCTACTGCGAAAATAAGAAGCGGAATGGCCGATTGCATTATTGCCGGCGGCACAGAAAGTATGACGATGGTGCCTACCTCCGGATGGAAACCTGTACCCTCTTATTCAGTCTCTTCCGAAACTCCGGATTATTATCTCGGAATGGGATTAACCGCCGAAGCGGTATCAAAAGAATATAACGTAACCCGCGAGCAACAGGACGAATTCAGTTTGCATTCGCATCAAAAAGCAAAGAACGCTATTGACAAAGGATATTTTAAAAGCGGCATTCTTCCCATGCCCGTAGAAGAAATTTATGTGGATGAGAATAACAAAAAACAAAAGAGAAGTTTTGTAGTAGATACCGACGAAGGCGTACGTGCGGATACTTCCATGGAAGCGTTGGCAAAATTAAAACCCGCATTCGCATTGGGCGGAACGGTAACAGCGGGCAATTCTTCACAAACAAGCGATGGCGCGGCTTTCGTAATTGTGATGAGTGAAAAAATGATGAACGAGCTGCAGTTAAAGCCCATTGGAAGATTAGTGAATTGCGTAAGCGCCGGAGTGCATCCGCGCATAATGGGTGTAGGCCCTGTGGAAGCCGTTCCGAAAGTTTTGAAACAGGCCGGAATGAATTTGTCTCAAATAGATTTAATAGAATTGAACGAAGCTTTTGCTTCTCAATCATTGGCTGTCATTAAGACTCTTGAATTGGATCCTTCCAAAGTAAATATTAATGGAGGCGCTATCGCTCTCGGTCATCCGTTGGGATGCACAGGCGCTAAACTTACCGTTCAGATACTAAACGATATGAAAAGGCTCAACAAAAAATATGGTATTGTAACAGCCTGTGTTGGTGGCGGACAAGGCATTGCAGGAATCATTGAAAATTTATAATCTTTATAGAAAATATTTTTTGGCTGTTCCTCTTTTAGGGATCATGGGTTATAACTTCACACTCAGCCCCACCCCTATCAGCGATTTTAATTGCCACGCAGGAGAATCATTATTTTTTCCAAAAAGCTTTACATCGTCATCATAAATTAAATCAAGCACCAGGCTTGCAGACAAAATTTTAGAAAGCTTTGCCGTGAACTTATTATTCATCATTACATCAATGTTTTGCGGATTGTGCCCGTAATTTGAAAAGAGATCGAGCCGCCCATTGTAAGTGATGGTTTTGTTCAGATCTTTTAAATAAGTAACACTGGCAAATGCGCCAACTTCATTCTTAATTTTTTCGCCGGGGTCAACACCATACGCGCCCTTTGCCGATAAGCTATCATTGCTGATAATTATCCATCGCGAAGTAATGGGCGACACGAATATGGATAATCCATCCGCAGGTTTATAATCTAATCCAAGACTTAATAACACATAAGCAGGCGAAAAAAAATCGGACAAAAGCTCCGCAGAATCTGAACCCGTATAATTAAATCCTTTTGAAAACTGTGTATGAAAATTAAATAAAGTAGTTAGACTCAGTTTGGGTTTTAGATCATAACCCACTTTCGACAAAAAATCAATACGGTCATCATTTTTGCGGGTGCCCTGGCTGGAAGTATTTACCAATCCATAATTCAGGTCAAGCGTGTTATCCCAGCTATACTTTTCTTTTTTGTAAAAAGCATAAAGGCCAAAGTAAGAGGTGATGGAAAAAGAAAAATCATCGCCACCGGCACTCCAGTTACTCTGGCTTCCCTGGCCAATGTTCAGGTTAAAAATTCCACCCGTTTTCCACGTGTTTCCGCTGTCGATTTTGGCTTTTTGAATTTCTTTAGTAGCTTTTGTTTGTAATTCTTTCACCGTCTGATCTTGCGCAAAACTATAATTGCTAATAGCAATGCAGAGCCCGACGCAAACAAAAGAGATGAAGAAACGGGTATCATTTAGTTTCATTTAAAACACCTTTCATTAAAAAGCGCAAAAATACTATTGCTACTCATTTTTTGCGCATCAAACAGGGAAGACTTATTCCAATATTTTCTTTATCAGAAAATAAATTGTAACTAATGAGTCCCCAACTTAGCGATAAAGGATATAAGGCTATACTAAAATTAAGAGTGATTGATAAATATTTTAAAGAAGAACCCCAAAGACTTAATAAATTTTCACTTAAATTTAATAGTGAATAAAAAGCTTCAATCCACTTTACAGCTCCTCCGTTTTCATTTCTCTTTTTTCTTAATGCCGGTATATTGGTTTGCTTTGAGCCGGGTACCGGATATTAATTGGCGCGATGCGGCATTAATTTTTATCATCCTTCATTTGCTGGTATATCCGGCAAGCAATGGCTACAATAGCTTTATGGACAAGGATACTTCTCCCATTGGCGGAGTGAAAAATCCGATGCAGCCTACGAAACAATTATTTACGATAACTCTTATAATGAATGTGGCGGCCATTGGGCTTAGTTTTTTAATTACGCCTTTTTTTGCCATAGGAATTTTTTTCTACATTCTTGCCTCAACGGCTTACAGCTATAGGAAAATCCGCCTGAAAAAATATCCGGTTATTGGTTATTTAACGGTGATTATTTTCCAGGGAGCAATAACTTTTTTCTTAGTGTATCATGGTTCCGATAGCAACCATTTAACCGCCGTTCCCGTTATTGGTATGATTGCCGCAAGCTTGTTGATTGGCGGCTTTTATCCGCTTACTCAAATTTACCAGCATGAGGAAGATTATAAAGATGGGGTAATCACCATCAGTTATTTATTGGGTTACAAAGGCACTTTTATCTTTACTGGCATTGTATATGCTTTTGCTTTTATCATGCTCGGCTGGTTGTTTTATTTAAATGTTGAAATGATGCATTTTTTTATTTTACAGATCTTTATGTTGCCGGTAATTGTATTTTTCGCGGTATGGTTTGCTAAAGTGATTAAGGATAAAAGCGAAGCAAATTTCAACAATACCATGCGGATGAATTTGCTCGCCTCTGTATGTTCGAACCTTGGTTTTATCACGCTCTTAATTTTAAAAACCATTGAGTAAAATAGTTTCCATAGCAACGGCATTACCCGCATACCGGCATGATCAGGAGAATATTCTCAGGTTCATGCAAAATGTGTATGCCATGACTGAAGTGGAAAAAAGAAAACTCCGATTTTTATATCATCAAAGCGCAATCAAAGCACGTTATTCCGTTATTCCCGATTACAGCCTGAACGCAAATGAATGGCAATTTTATCCTGCTTCAGAAAACCTGGAACCTTTTCCGAATCTTGAACTTAGAATGGAATGGTATAATAAAACTGCTGCTCCTCTTTCAGTAAATGCGATTGAGAAATGTATTGAACATAAAATAAACAAAAAGGAAATCACGCATTTAATTACGGTTAGCTGCACTGGAATGAGCGCTCCAGGATTGGATTTGCAGATAATGGAAGTCATGAATTTGCCGGTAACTATTTTCAGGACATCCGTGAATTTTATGGGTTGCTATGCGGCCATACATGCCATGAAACTTGCCGATGCATTTTGTAAAAATGATAAAAGCGCCAGAGTGTTAATCGTATGTACCGAGCTTTGTACACTTCATTTTCAAAAAGAAAATACGATAGACAATATAGCATCAGGACTTTTGTTCGGCGATGGCGCTGCCGCCTTATTAATGACGCATGATGATTTTAATTTGAATGGCTTTGCGGTAAAAAGCTTTTACAGTGAAGTGGGTTTTAATGGAAAAGAGCACATGAGTTGGGAACTTTCTTCTTCAGGGTTTTTAATGAAGCTTTCTGGTTATGTACCCGAATTAATTGAACAGGATTTTAACCGGCTTCTCAATAATGCTTTGGAAAAAGCAAAAGTGAATAAAGAAGATATTTCGCATTGGTGCATTCATCCGGGTGGTAAAAGGGTTTTGACTTCTATAGAAAAAAGCGCTGGCATTAGTGCTGAAAATTTGCACAATTCTTATCGTGTACTAAATGATTATGGAAACATGTCGTCGCCTACAATTTTATTTGTGTTGAAAGAAATTATGGATTCACTCAAAACAAAAAAAGAAATACCCATAAATATTTTCGGCGCTGCTTTTGGCCCCGGGTTAACGATGGAGACATTCATTTTATCTGGCCTACAAAATGTTTCATAAGATTGATTATAAAAAACGTTCTTCAACAAAAGAGCTTCTTGACCGCGATGATATTCCCTTTGCGGATATTGCTGAGAATATGAAAGAACTTGAGTTTATCAATTCTCACCTTGGCGGGCATTCCATTACCATCAAAGGATTTAAAAGTTTATTAAAAGGGAAAAAACAAATTTCTGTCTGTGAAATTGGCTGTGGCGGCGGTGATAACCTGAATGTGCTTTATCAAATTTGCAAAAAAAATAAGATAGACGCAGAATTCATTGGAATAGATATTAACAAAGAATGTATCGAATATGCCAGGCAAAATTCTAAAGTTGAAGAGATAGATTTTATAATTTCCGATTATAGAGATGTAAATTTTGAAAACAAAAATCCGGATATTATTTTCTCTTCACTATTTTGCCATCACTTTACAGAGGATGAATTGGTAACCATGTTGCAGTGGATGAAAAATAATTCAACGCTCGGTTTTTTTATCAATGATTTACACCGCCATCCACTGGCCTATCATTTTATCAAAACAGCAACAAGATTATTTTCAAAATCTTATTTGGTAAAAAACGATGCGCCGCTTTCTGTGTTAAGAGGATTTAGAAAAAAGGAATGGAAAAATATTTTTCAAAAAGCCGGCATCCCCAATTATTCTATCAGGTGGATGTGGGCGTTCAGGTATCTGATAATTAATGTGAAAATGTGAAGATTTGAAAATGTGAAAATGTAAAATAAGCAGGCGGTGGGGATTTGAATCCAAAAAACAAATTGACTGATACATTAACATACAAGAATTATGACGCAGCCATTGTAGGTGGCGGCCTTGCAGGCCTTTCGCTTTCAATTTTGCTTGCGAAAAAAGGTTATCAGGTTATTTTATTTGAGAAGGAAAAATACCCTTTCCATAAAGTTTGTGGTGAATACATCAGCCTTGAAAGCTGGAAATTTATAGAAAGCCTGGGGCTGAATCTTTCTGAATTGAATTTGCCCATTATAAAAAAATTAATCGTTTCATCACCCAATGGAAATGTACTCAATGCGAAATTGGATTTGGGTGGTTTCGGCATCAGCCGATATTTTTTTGATAATGAATTAAAAAGAATCGCTGAAAAGAACGGAGTTATTATCATCGAAAAAACAAAAGTTACCGATGTTATTTATAAGGATAATGCATTTACCATAAAATATAATGGAGGAGAAATTACCTCTTCAGTGGTTGTCGGTAGCTTTGGCAAAAGAAGTAACCTCGATGTAAAATGGCACCGGAATTTCATAAGCCAAAAATCCGGCAAACTCAATAATTATGTCGGAGTAAAGTATCACGTTAAATATGATTTTCCCGCAGATACTATTGCATTACACAATTTCAAAGATGGGTATTGCGGTATCTCTAAAATTGAAAATGATACTTATTGTTTGTGTTATTTGACCACTGCACAAAATTTAAAAGACAATCATAATTCCATAAAGGAAATGGAAAAAAATGTGTTGTACCAAAATCCATTTCTCAAAAAAATATTCCTGGAATCTGAATTTTTGTTCACTGAGCCGGTTACTATTTCTCAAATTAGTTTTGATAAGAAGATGCAGGTAGAAAATCATATCCTGATGTTGGGCGACGCCGGAGGAATGATAACTCCGCTCTGTGGAAACGGCATGAGCATTGCTTTCCATTCATCTAAAATTGCTTTTGAAAATATTAATTTGTATTTGTCAAAAAAGATTTTAAGAGATGATATGGAACAAAAATATTCCGGGGAATGGAAGGCTCAATTTTCAAAACGATTGAGAAACGGAAGAACGATTCAAAAGCTATTTGGCAAAACATGGCTCACTAATATTTTTATTAAAACGATAAAATATTTTCCTTTCATCGTTGATAGAATGATAAAGTCAACGCATGGAAAAGAGTTTTAGTAAATTTGCAAAATGCTTCAGCAGCCAATTATATTATTCGATGGTGTTTGCAATTTTTGTAACAGCGCTGTAAATTTTGTGATAAAGAGAGATAAAAATTCCGCGTTAAAGTTCACCACTTTGCAAAGTAACATTGCACATCAAATGCTGGCCCATCAAAATATACCCACTAATGATTTAAGTTCTTTTGTATTTATTGAAAACGAAAAGATCCACACCCGCTCCACCGCTGCATTAAGGGTCTGTAAATATTTAACCGGCTTGTGGCCATTAATGTATGGCTTTATTATTGTTCCTAAATTTATTAGAGATGGAATTTATAACTGGGTTGCAAAAAACAGGTACCGGTGGTTTGGTAAAACAAAAGAATGCATGATTCCAACTCCCGAAATAAAAGCAAAATTTTTAAATGAATTATCATGAGTAATAAAAAAACATTGGTATTAGGCGCTTCGGATAACCCTTCCCGTTATAGTTATCTTGCCGTTAATCATCTTCGTGAAAAAGGGCATGATGTGGTGGCTATAGGTAAGCGTACAGGAATAGTAAATGATGTAGAAATTATTACAGAACAAAAACCAATTGAGGGCCTGGATACCGTAACTCTTTATTTAAATGCTAATAACCAGAAACAATATTATTCTTATATTTTTTCACAAAAACCAAAGCGCATCATTTTTAATCCCGGCGCTGAGAATGAAGAACTGGCTGACCTGGCAAAAGTGAAAGGGATTATCCCACAAGAAGCATGTACCTTGGTTTTATTAAGCACAGGACAATATTGATTAACACCCTCATTTTTGTTTAGAGTATTATTACTAAAAATCCTTCTAACCTGCGCCAGTACCACATCGTATTAATACGATTATTTCAGAGTACTTCCGCTCAACTTTTAAATTTTTTGTTTATTGAGGTAATATTCTTTGCCAATCATCGTTTTATGATTGTCCGAATATTTGAAAATGAAATCCTCAACCATGAAAATCTTAAACAAATTATTTGTGCTATGCATTATAGTAATGTCATCTTATGGTACCAAAGCACAAGTTGTTTCTTCATCAAGACCTCAACTTTTTAGAACCGTTTCTGATAGACTACCGACTGCAATTACGGAATTAGATAAAGCATTTACCGCTCCGGAAGGCACTTCGGTGAAATTCAAATTTTACAATCTTGCTTTTTCTGGAATTGTTACTTCTTCTATAAAACGATACGATAATTTATACAGTGTTATCATTAAATCATCTTCATTAAACAATACTTTATTATCCATTTCCAAGAGGATCAATGATGATAAAACCATCACTTATGTAGCGCGTATTATCAATGAAAAGTATGCTGATGGCTATGAGCTAATAAAGGCTAATGATGGCAGCTACGCTTTTAATAAAATAAAAACTGAAGCCCTTATTCAGGATTATTAATTCCATCCGAATCTTACCTAAAACTTTTTACCGGATACCCTAAATCCAAAGTCATGAAAAAAATTATTCCCATTATTTTATCACTCATTATATCACTTTCGTTTAAAGCAATGAGCTTGCCCAAACTAAGCAGTTATCCATCAGCGAAGGCGACTATTTTTCTTGATTTTGATGGTCATTTTGTGCATGCGTCTTCGTGGAATGGAGGTACTTCGTTTTACTGCACGCCTTCAGGTTTGAATGATGCGCAGATCACGGAAGTTTTTAATCGCGTGGCAGAAGATTTCAGGCCGTTCAATATCAATATCACCACTGATTCCACTGTTTTTTTATCGGCTCCATTAGCCCAAAGAATGCGGATAATAATTACGCTTACCAGCAGTTGGTACACAGGAGTAGGCGGCGTTTCTTACACCCGTTCATTTACCTGGGGCGATGATACACCGGGCTTCGTTTTCCCCGACCGCCTTGGCAACGTTCCCAAAAATATTGCGGAATGTTGTACTCACGAAAGTGGGCATACACTTGGCCTTTCTCACCAGGCAAAATATAATGGCTCATGTACCCTTGTATCAACTTATAATGATGGCGTCGGTACCGGAGAAACAGGCTGGGCACCGGTTATGGGCAA
Organism: Hanamia sp.; assembly: GCA_036566285.1. Lineage (GTDB taxonomy): Bacteria > Bacteroidota > Bacteroidia > Chitinophagales > Chitinophagaceae > Ginsengibacter. The sequence continues at coordinate 3,972 of DATCWN010000052.1, read as the reverse complement.
CAGCTATTACAAAAATTTTTCCGGATGGAACAACGGCCCTACGCCAAGCGGCTGCACTGCAGACCAGGATAACCTTTCTATTATCACTTCTATAAACGGCTTTACTTACCGCGAGGATGATTATAGCGATGACCCTCGTTCAAACCTGGATGAGGTAACTATTTCCAACGCACAATTTTCTGCAGATGGTATCATCAGTACGAATATTGATAAGGATGTTTTTAAATTCAATTTATCCGGACGGGGCGCTTTTCGTCTTGATGCAAAGCCCTTTTCGGTAGGCGCTAATAATGCGGGCGCTAATCTGGATATAAAAGTTACCCTATTGAATTCTTCAAAGCAGGTGATTAATGTGTATGACTCTGAAACGGTTTTAAATGCAACCATAGATACCACTTTAGATGCGGGAATTTATTATGCAGTGGTACAGGGCGCCGGCAATGAAAATACTTCTAATTATGGGAGCCTGGGTTCTTACAAAGTGTCTGGCGTTTTTGCACCGGCGATTGTATTGCCTATAAGCCAGGTGTTGCTTTCGGGTAAAACGGATAAAGAAACGCACGAGTTGAAGTGGAACATTATTACCGATGAAAAAATACAGGATATTGTAATTGAAAACTCTGTTACCGGAAACCGGTTCAATACTTTGGCAACCGTTTCTTCAACAGCAAATAGCTTCGATTATCTTCCTTTATCAGAAGGGAATAGTTTCTATCGTCTTAAAGTTACTTCTGTAAACGGACAAGTAGTTTATTCAAATGTGATCTCATTAAAAGCATCGGAAAGGGCACGCAAGCCATTTATCGTTTCCACATTAGTACGTTCGGAAATAAATGTAAAAGCAGAAGAAAATTTCAAATACCAGTTGGCCGATATGAGTGGCAGGATACTAAAAACGGGCAATGCTATGGCAGGCCTGAGTACTATCAATATTGACAATTCTCCTAACGGAATTTATATCATACAAATTATCAGTAACTCCCAAAGAACAACCCAAAGAATTGTAAAACTGTAAGGTAGATTCATGTGTAAGTCAAGGGTCAGCGTTAGGGGCTGGCCCTTTTTTTTGTTCATTACCGAAAATAGTTTGTATTAAGTATTCATTTTTCTCCAATAAATCATAATTTGTGTAGCTGTAATGCGCTGCCTGTCGGCAAAAGAGAGATTTCTTTTTTCAAATTTTTAAATCAATTTATGTATGCTCTGGAGAAAATTTAATGGAGATGCTATTGAGCTGCCAATTAAAAATGCAGTTGAAAAAGCCATTCAAAAAGAAACATCAGAAGGATTCAAATTAAAAGTTTGCATTGGCACCGATAGCCAGGTAAAAAGCCATGACACGGAATTCGCGACCGTTATTGTCTTTCTTCGGGAAGGGCGTGGCGGCTTCATGTTTATTCATAATGAAAAAACCACTCATCAATACAGCATCAAAGAACGCATGTTGGTGGAAGTAGCGAAAAGTATTGAGGTCGCTTATGAACTTTGCGATCTGTTTACGCAATACGATGTGGACATGGAAGTGCATGCCGACATAAACACCAACCCAAGTTTTAAAAGTAATGAAGCCCTGCGTGAGGCCATGGGTTACATTCTTGGAATGGGGTTTGCCTTCAAAGCGAAGCCTGAAGCCTTTGCCAGCAGTAGCTGCGCCAATAAGATGGTGAATTGATTTGAAAATTCCGAATGAGGTTTCCCAAAGAAATCATTGATAGTCGTTTGTTCATAGCCAGGCTATGATTATTAATCTTTGTACTAATACTACTTCTAAACTCTCTAAACATAAGCATTCGAAGGTGTCCTACGCATAAATTACTAAGCCATTATCAAACATCCATCTCCATAACTCAAAAACCTGAAATCATGAGTAAGGGCATACTCATAAATTTGTTTCCAGTTTTCTCCAACCATGGCAGCGACCAACAATAACAAAGTAGATTTCGGCTGATGAAAATTAGTAACCATGCCATTTGCAATCCTGAATTGATAACCCGGCGCAATAATAATTTGGGTTTGAATAAAAAGCCTTCCCATTTTTTTATTTTGTAAATAATTCAATAAAGCATTCAGCGATTCTACTGAATTGTATGGATTATTTTGAAAGTCATCTTCATAAACATCCCATTGCTTTATAAGCAAATCTTCAAATTTTATTTTCGGGTTCAACAATATTTTTACTCCCATCCAGTAAAGGCTTTCAACAGTTCTGATAGAGGTAGTGCCCACACAAAAAATACCATTTGGAATTTGCTGTATCAATTCATCAATAAAATTTGCGGTAACGTCTATCCATTCGGCATGCATTTCATGGCCTTCCATTTTCTCTGCTTTTACCGGTTTAAAAGTTCCCGCACCCACATGAAGTGTTACGAAAGCTGTGGTGATATTTTTTTTATAAAAAGAAGAAAAAATTTCTTTAGTGAAATGTAAGCCTGCTGTGGGCGCCGCTACTGAGCCTTCATGCGCAGAATAAATGGTCTGGTATTTTTCGGCATCGCTTTCTTCAGCTTTCCTTTTTATATACGGTGGCAATGGGGTTTCCCCGGCATGTTCTATTATTTCAGCAAAAGAATAATCACCCGGATTCCAGGATAATTCAACCACATAAGCATCGCTTAATTTTTCAACCAATTCAGCTTTTAGAATGATTTCCTGCTCATGTATGGTAACTGTTTTTAGAAGAAATTTTTCTTTCCATTTGCCCGCGCCACCTATCATGCATTTCCACCTTATCTTATTTTTCTGCTGAAGAACAACTGCATAATCTTTAATCTTTTCATGTGGCTCAAGGCAAAATATTTCTATAACCGCGCCGGTAATTTTTTTAAATAAAATCCTTGCTTTAATTACTTTGGTATCATTAAAAACAAGGAAACTTTTTTCCGGTAAATGATTTGAAATGTTCCGGTAAATGTCTTCAGATATTTCCCCATCTTTATAAATCAATAATTTGGATTGGTCTCTTTTTTCAAGCGGGTAAATGGCGATTTTTTCTTCAGGCAGCGCATAATTAAAATCGCTGATGGATAATTCTTTTGGATGCATGGTGCAAAGAAAGTAAAAAAAATAATGGTCTGGCGGTTTCTCGCCAGACCATTATTTTTTAACGATCCAATGTCAGATGGAGACCGTTAGACATTCTACATTTTATTTTTCTTTATTTCATCCACCACGGCAGGATCCAAGAGCGTAGAGATGTCGCCGAGATTGTGCATTTCACCTTCAGCAATTTTGCGAAGTATGCGGCGCATAATTTTTCCACTTCTTGTTTTGGGTAAGCCCTTTACGAACTGAATTTTTTCAGGGCGTGCAAATGCTCCTATTTCTTTGGTAACTGCATTATTAATTATTTTTCTTGCTGCCTCTTCATCTATGGCTGTGGCTTCATCGAGAATTACATAAGCGTAAATACCTTGCCCTTTTATGTCGTGCGGAAAACCAACTACAGCGCTTTCAATCACACTGTCCTGGATGTTGATGGCATTTTCAACTTCAGCGGTTCCAATGCGGTGGCCGCTTACATTCAACACATCATCTACTCTTCCGGTTATTCTATAGAATCCATTTTCATCGCGCAGACAGCCATCGCCTGTAAAATATAAACCAGGGTAAGCCGTAAAATAATTTAAGCGACAGCGTTCATGATCATTGTAGGTGGTTCGCAAAATAGATGGCCAGGGAAATTTCATACACAGGTTTCCGGAAACATTATTGCCCTCCAGCACATTTCCCTTTTCGTCCACTATTACCGGTTGAACGCCGGGTAAAGGCAATGTGGCGAAACAAGGTTTTTGCGGTGTTACTCCTCCAAGGGTTGATATGAGAATGCCAGCATTTTCTGTCTGCCACCAGGTATCTACTATCGGGCATTTTTTCTTCCCGATATTTTCATTGTACCAATTCCAGGCTTCCACATTGATTGGCTCGCCAACGCTACCTATTACTTTTAAAGAACTCAAATCTTTATCTTTA
>DATCWN010000541.1:0-5822 GCA_036566285.1 Hanamia sp. | reverse complement strand
TCTGTACGGTTGGGCATATCATTTTCTATAACAGGGTTGAGCCATAACGTAGTTACACCCAACGATTGTAAATAATCCAAATGATTTTTAATGCCTTGCAAATCGCCGCCATGACGATGGTACACTGAATCGCGGTTAAGGCTTTGGTCTCTCATCCCACTCACATGATCGTTGGAGGTATCACCATTGCTAAACCGGTCGGGCATTATTAAATAAATAAAATCTTTTGAGGTAACACCTTTTGCAAAATCAATTCCATTGCCTGCACGGCGAGCCTTTAATTCAAAATTGATGGTAAGTAAATTACTTCCAACAATTTTTATTTTTACAATCCCCGGGGTTGCCGCAGCAGAAATAATGAGGTCAAGAAAAACATAATTTGCATTTTCTACTTTATTGACTTTTTGAATTTTTACTCCCGGATAATTTATCGTGTAACCATTGACGTTAGCTACATTTTTTCCATGAAGCATTACCTGCACTTTCGGATTTTTCATTCCTACCCACCAGTTTGTGGGATAACATTGAATATCCGGTTGCGCAAAACCTTTAAAGAAAAGACACAGGATAAAAAGGTGTATTAAAATAAATTTTTTCATGGAAATTATTTTCGATTCTTTTATGAAATTCATCATCCGGAAACTTACGAATCCTGATTCTTAATTCTCAATTCCATTCAGATTTCTACTAATTCCATTTTCAAAACATCCTCAGTTTCTTTGTCAGCATCGTTGACCATAAAGTTTAATAATCCTGCAATTACCATAGCCACTCCTCCAATCACCAGTGCATACACGCCTTGTTCATGGAAGATATCTTTTATTACAAAACCAAGAATGGCTGAAGCAATGATTTGTGGAATTACAATAAAGAAATTAAACACACCCATATAAAATCCCATCTTTTCCGGGGGCAATGCATCTGCGAGAATGGCATAAGGCATCGTGAGTGTGGAAGCCCATGCAAGCCCCACAGCAATCATTGGCACCAACAACATCACCGGTGATTTTATAAAGAAAATAGAAAGCAATCCCATTCCTCCTATTACCAAACAAACAAGGTGTGTGTATCTTCTGCTGATGTGTTTTGCCAGCAAAGGCAACAGGAATGCGGCCACCGCAGAAATGCCATTATAAACAGTGAACATCACACCCACCCAATCGCCTGCATCCTGGTAAGCCTTTGATGTGGTATCAATAGTTCCATAAGCATTTTGAGCTATGGCGGGCGTGGTGTAAATCCACATTGAAAAAAAAGCAAACCAGGTAAAAAACTGAACAATGGCTAATTGTAGCATGGTATGAGGCATGGTAAAAATGCCTTTTGTAATTTCCGAAATTCCTTTCACGAAACCTTTTGTTCGTAATTTTTCCTCCGCCCATGTTTCCATATTTTCCGGAGGAAATTCATCAGTAGTTAAAACAGTCCACAACACAGAAGCAAGAAAAACGATAGCGCCTATGTAAAAAGAATATTTTACCGAATCTCCAATCTGTCCTTCCGGAGCGATGTTGCTTATGTGTAAAAAATTCGTAAAAAAATAAGGAAGCAAAGAAGCGATAACCGCACCAAGGCCAATGAAAAAAGTTTGTGTGGCAAACCCTGTCGTTCTTTGGGAAGAAGGTAATTTATCGCCTACAAAAGCACGAAACGGTTCCATAGAAATATTAATGGAAGCATCAAGAACCCACAACAAAGTAGCAGCCATCCAAAGCGCGGTTGCCTGCGGCATCAAAAAAAGCGCTAACGAAGCAAGGACAGCGCCTATGAAAAAGAAAGGCCTTCTTCTACCCCATCGTGGATGCCATGTGCGATCGCTTAAATAACCAATAATGGGTTGAACCAGCAAACCCGTAATGGGAGCCGCGATCCACAGAATCCCAATCTTATCAATCTCAGCGCCCAGCGTTTGAAATATACGGGATACATTGGCATTCTGTAAGGCAAACCCAAACTGAATTCCAAAAAAACCAAAACTCATATTTAGGATCTGCTTAAAAGTGAGTCGCTGTTTCGGCATCTGAAATTGTGACATAGAATAATTATTTTGTAAAAAAATGTGTTATTCAGATGTTAGCATTAAAGCATTAATCACGATATCTAGGGATCATACTAATTAACTAGTTAACTAGTTAACCCTATTCAATCACATACCCATCAGGAATTACAGCGTCTTTTTTTATTACAACGATGCCACCTTTTACGGTATATAAAGCGTGGTCATGATCCGCAAGATGAGAGCCGCCGTTTATTCTAACGTTGTTACCTATACGACAATTTTTATCAACGATGGCGTTGTTGATATAGCAGTTGTCACCGATGCCGAGTTTGGGCAACCCCTGTGCAGCAGCGAAATCCATCTCTTCAATGGTTTCATAAAAATCAGTGCCCATTAAATAGCATCTGAAAATTTTGGTACCATACCCAACCCTCATCCTGATTCCAACTACGCAGTTTTCCAATCTTTCCGCATGAATGATGCAACCATCACCGGCAATAGTATTTATAAGAGTGGTGCCGCTGATCTTTGCCGGGGGCAGCATTCTTGGCCGGCTATACACCCGGTTGGCATTATCAAAAAGATTAAAGTCGGGAAGTTCCTTTGTCAGCCCCAGGTTGGCCTCAAAGAAGGAAGAGATGTTTCCAATATCAGTCCAGTAACCGCCATATTGATAACTGTAAACATTAAAATCCTTTATGGAAGAAGGGATAATTTCTTTACCAAAATCAGTGGCGTCTTCATGGTGTGTTTCCAAAAGGTCCCAAAGAATTTTTTTCTTAAAAAGATAAATACCCATCGAAGCCAAATAATTTCTTCCCATACTTTGCATGGTTTCTTTGGTATCACTGATCCAATCGGGCAGCAGATCGTACCCCGGTTTTTCAATAAATGAAATGATACGGTTTTGTTCATCCGCTTTTAAAATTCCAAATTCAGTCGCTTCTTTTTCCGTAACCGGAATGGTGGCAATGGTAATGTCGGCGCCTTCTTTTTCATGCGTGCGAAACATATTTCCAAAATCCATCTGGTACAGTTGATCGCCGGAAAGAATGAGTACATGATCGAATTCATAATTCCTTAGGTGACGCAAAGATTGCCGCACCGCATCGGCGGTGCCCTGGAACCATTGTGGATTATCAGGTGTTTGCTCAGCGGCAAGAATATCTACAAACCCGCTGCTGAACGGGCTGAATTGGTACGTGTTTTTTATATGCTTATTTAGCGAAGCCGAATTGTATTGCGTAAGCACAAAAATTCTGTTGATGTTAGAATTGATACAATTGGAAATAGGAATATCCACCAACCTGTATTTTGCGGCAATGGGCACTGCAGGTTTACTCCTGTTTGCGGTAAGAGGGTAAAGGCGCGAGCCGGCACCACCACCAAGTATAACGGCAATCAATGATTTGCTAATCCACATGTTTTTATCCATTTTATTTGATTTAATAATTGTGCCAGCTTTCGGTTTTGAGCTTTTGAGTTATGAGCTTTCAGCTTTGAACAATGCCATTTCCTGTCATCCATTTTCAAGTTTTGTATTTTTTAATGTGGCTTGCTATTGGCGAATTTTCACATTTTCACATTTTCACTTTTTCTAATTAAGCCTTGTACAAGTTTATATAAATTTCCGCACTTTTTTCCCAACTGTGATCAATTTGCATAATGTGGTTTCTTATTTCATTCATCTTTTTTTTGTCTTCATACAACTGCACCGCACGATGTACGGAATGACAAATATCACCCACAGAAGCTTCATTAAAACAAATGCCAAAACCGCCTTCTTCACCGAAATCTTTTACGGTATCTTTCAAGCCGCCGGTGCGCCTGACCATCGGAATAGTTCCATATCGCAACGCATACATTTGATTCAAACCGCAGGGTTCTACCCTGCTTGGCATCAATAAAAAATCGGCACCGGCATACATTTGATGACTCAGTTTTTCATTGTATCCGATCAAAGAATTATAGTACCCAAAGAGATGACTGGTTAAATTACCCAATTTATTTTCAACCTGCGGATCACCACTGCCCAAGACTAAAAAATTCATTTTGCCTTCCATATAATAAATAGAATCTCCGATAGCGGAAGGCAACAAGTCGGCTGCTTTTTCCTCAACCAATCTTCCAATAAAAACAATTAAAGGTTTTGTTTCATCAAGATTAAACTGATCGCAAAGTACTTTTTTATTCGCCTGTTTTTTTTCTTTACTATTTTCAACATTGAAATTTTCTTCAATGAAAGGATCTGTTTCCGGATTCCAAACTTCATCATCAATCCCATTTAAAATTCCAAAACATTTTCCTCTTTCATACTCAAATAATTTTTCAAGACCATTGGCTTCATACCTTAATTCTTCGAGATAACCCGGACTAACGGTGTTTACTTTTGAAACGCATTTAATCCCTGCTGCCAAAGAGTTGAGCGTTTTTTCCCAATCCAATAAACCCCATTTCCATTTATCATATTCAGGCAAAAGATTGGCCCTGCTCCAGTCAATCCAGCCCTGATACTGCGCGTTATGAATGGTAAGAATTGTTTTTATAGAAGAGAGATGACGGTATGCATAACAATGCTGCATCATGAAAGGAATAAGAGAGGCATGATGATCGTGCACATTTATAATGTCCGGACGATGCTGCCATTTGCTGATCCAATCTGTTACCGCAATTTGAAAAGCCACGAAACGTTCTATATCATCGGTATATCCATAAATTTTTTCGCGGTCGAGTAAACCAAATATGTCAACGAGATACAAATCGAATCCAAGTACATTATTCGCTTCCTTAATGATAGTGTATTCCAGCCAATAATTGGCCATACCAAAGGCTCCTTTATGCACTACCTCAAACTCATTGTTATATAAAAATTTGGTACGGTACATGGGCATTACCACCTTGGTAATGTGCCCCAGTTTATTTTGGTATTTTGGCAATGCTCCCACTACATCACCGAGACCGCCGGCCTTTGCAACAGGATAACATTCCGCGCTTACATGAATAATTTCCATTTGTTGAAAATAAGTAGTTTTATCTTAATGTGCCTTTTTTTTGTACAAGAAAAAATTATTAATAAAAAATGATACCTTGAACCTTTTTTAAGATCTGATTATAAACCCTAATTTTAAACCGGTTTGTAAACCGGAAATAAAGTAACATTATCCGCTAACGCAATTCCAAAACTGGTTGCCGGCTTATGAAGAAACTTAAAACAAAAGCTCAAAAAAATATTCTATTGTTTTTAATAAAGAACCATTATTTTCATTCAAAAAATTAAGTATCAATGGCTACTCCTTCCATGAATTTATCTACTCCAAAATTTACCACTACCGGAAAAGTACAACCTACCAATTATGGTGCGCTTACCACTTTAGTTACGGTATTTTTCTTTTGGGGTTTTATTGCTGCGGGCAATAGTGTTTTCATTCCTTTTTGTAAGCATTATTTTCATCTGGATCAGTTTCAAAGTCAGCTAATTGACTTTGCTTTTTACCTCGCCTATTATTTGGGAGCACTTGCCCTCTTTGCTTATGGTGCTTTTGGTGGCAAAGACCTGGTGGCCAAATGGGGTTATAAAAAAAGTATCGTTTATGGATTATTATTTTCTGCACTTGGTGCGGTTGCTATGATAATAGCCGTAAACGGTGACACCTTTATCGGAATGCTGGTAGGTTTATTTATTGTGGCACTTGGATTTTCATTGCAACAAACGGCGGCACAGCCATTCGCTATTATACTCGGCGATCCTTCCACCGGAGCCAGCCGTGTAAACCTTGGCGGCGGCGTTAATTCTTTTGGAACCATGATTGGGCCTTTGATTGTA
>DATCWN010000197.1:0-2131 GCA_036566285.1 Hanamia sp. | reverse complement strand
ACAACTTTATGGAACGATACCTGGAAGCAAATGATTGCCATCAGCAAATTCAAAGACATGAAAGACTTTGGAACTTTTAAGAAAGGAAAAATCTCTTTGCAGGATCATGGTGAAGATGTTTGGTTCAAAAACATAAAGATCAAAAAATTATGACGCTTTAAAAGTCATGCATAATTTGTGCAGAAGCATTCCTGTACTATAAATTTTACGGCTTGTTCAAAGAAAAATAATCTCACCTGCGAAGGGCACCACTTATTGCCTATTAAATTAAATCCAATCAAAATGAAGAAAATTTCTTTTGCACTTTTAAGTTTTATTTGCACGATGACGTTTATTCAGTGTAATAGTTCCGATTCCAAAACGGCTACAGATGCTGATTCCACAGCGGCACAGATTTCAGATACGGGCAATGTAACCTCCAACTGGAAAATAGGTGTGCAGATGTGGACGTTCCGGATGTTCACTTTTACAGAAGCATTAAACAAAGTAGATAGCGCCGGCGTAAAATATATTGAAGCCTATTGGGGACAGCCTCTTGGCGCCGATATGAAAGATAGTTTTGGCATCAGAATGTCAACTGACAGCCGTGCCCAACTAAAACAAATGCTTCAGGCAAAAGGAATCAGCATTGTGGCAATGGGCGTTATTTCTCCCGGTACAAGAGACGAATGGCAAAAAGCTTTTGATCTCGCAAAAGAATTTGGACTGAGTTATATCACTGCAGAGCCACACAAAGACCAATGGAATATGGTGGATAGCCTGGCCGGCTCTTACGGTATAAAAGTGGCCATACACGATCATCCCAGGCCTAATGCTTACTGGAGTCCTGATTCTGTGCTGGCCGCTATTGCAGGACATCCCAACATTGGCGCCTGTGCTGACATTGGCCATTGGGCGCGCAATGGATTAAATCCGGTTGATTGCCTGAAAAAATTAGAAGGCCATGTGTATGGAGTACATTTCAAAGACATCGTAAAGTTTGACGACACTCATGCTGCAGACACTACAGTAGGCAAAGGTGTACTTGATTTTCCTCCCATTTTCCAGGAATTGAAACGACAGAATTTCAACGGTATGTTCTCAATAGAGCATGAATCCAACTGGTATCATAGTTTGCCTGATGTAATAGAAACGGTGCGGTTTTATAATGAACAGGTGAAGGATTTGAAAAAATAACTTTTACCAATTAGATTGCCAATTTTTTTATATTAGTGGAACGGCTTTAGCCTACCAGGAACCCGATCTATGCGATGCGGGTTCTTTTTGTTTATCGACTACAGCAACAGTGCTTTATAAAGTGCCAGGAAGAAGTGTGCTTAAAAGACAGATTGCATTGTTTTTGCATATTGCGCTTTTAGTTTTTATTCATCGTATATCCATAACCGTTAGATTATATCTTTTGTCACTTCTTTTAAATAGGTATCCATACTTGCTAAGATGAATATTTTTCAAATAATTGAAAAAAAATCTTTTTTTTTTAATTATTATTTGTAGCTTTCCTTATAATTTTTCATTAACACTTATTTAACTACTTGATTTATGAAACAAAAACTGCTGCTTAGTAGCCTCGCGTTGCTATTCTGTTTTTTGCAATCTATGGCACAGCAACGAACCATTACCGGAACGGTAATCTCTCAAACTGGAACTCCTTTAATTGATGCCTCTGTTATAGTTGTGGGGCAAAAAACCGGGGTAAGAACGGGAAGTGATGGAACATTTTCCATCAATGTTCCTGCAAATGCCAAACAACTTGAAATAAGCTATGTCGGTTCAGCAACTCAGAGAGTAGATGTTTCTTCTGCTTCCAATGTAACGGTAACTTTGGTAAGTTCTTCACAAGCACTTACAGATGTCGTGGTTGTAGGATATGGTTCTGTAAGAAAAAAGGATTTGACAGGGGCTGTCTCCTCTATCCAATCGAAAGATTTTAACAAAGGTCAAATTAATTCCCCGGAACAATTACTACAAGGTAAGGTACCAGGATTACAAATTACAAATAGTAGCGGTCAGCCAGGTGGTATTACTATTGTAAAAATTAGAGGAAACAATTCTATACGCACGGGTAACACTCCTTTGTATGTGGTAGATGGAGTACCATTAGATGGAAGATCGCCAAGGCCTTCTTTTAATG
>DATCWN010000329.1:0-6364 GCA_036566285.1 Hanamia sp. | reverse complement strand
CACCGCTATCTTGGGCTTGTCAATATTAAAATCGCGTTTCAGCGAAGCATTAAAAATAGTAAGCTTGCTTACAATACCTTCCCGGGAAATATGAGAAACAATATCTTTTACCGGCAAGTGTTCGGTAACCAAACCCACCCGGAAATCACCAGCTACCATCAGCATCAACACATCTTTGGCTTCAAAGAATGCTTTAAAAAAAGGAGTATGCCCCGTAAAAGGAAACGCTTCGCTATGAACATTTTTTTTATGAATGGGAGCAGTTACCATGGCATCAATTACCCCATCCTTTAATGCTTGTGTAGCGGCTTCCAGACTTTTTACAGCATACTTTCCTCCGGTTTCATTTAATTCTCCGGGCACAATGGCAATTTCTTCTTCCCAGCAATTATAAATATTTACCTGCCTGGTATTTATTTTATGAAAGTCCTTAATGCTGCTAAAGCTGAAATTAATATCAGGCACACTTTTTCTATAAAAATTAATAACCTTATTGTTTGCAAAAACAACCGGTGTACAAAAATCAAGAATGCGTGCGTCGGAAAGGGATTTTATAATAAGCTCGGGGCCGATACTATTTGTATCGCCGCATGTAAAACCAATAACCGGCTTTTTATCTGTAATTATAGTGCTCAAATGTTTTTAGTTGTCATAGACGCGCAAGTTAGTAAATTCCTGTTTGCCTGCAATACTTCATAGGTATTAAAGAGAAAGAAAGATTATAACTTATTATTTCCCACATAATTTTCTACCGGCATACGGTTGGAAATACTTCTGGCAAGCGTCATTTCATCGGCGTATTCCAGCTCGCCTCCAAAGGCAATGCCTCGGGCAATTGTGGTGATTTTTACAGGAGAACCTTTTAGCTTTTTACCAATATAATAAATGGTAGTATCGCCCTGTATGTTGGGGCTTAAAGCAAAAATTAATTCTTCAGTTTTTTCTTCTTCTACCCGTTTCAGCAAAGAATTTATTTCCAGTTGATCGGGACCTATTCCATCAAGCGGAGAAATAATTCCTCCCAAAACATGGTAAAGCCCATTATATTGCTGCGTACTTTCAATAGCAATTACATCCCGGATATTTTCCACCACACAAATCAAGTGCTGCATACGGCTACGGTCTGCGCAAATATTACAAAGAGGTTTATCGGCAATGTTGTGGCAACGTACACAAAAATGAATTTCGCGACGCAATTTTAAGATGGTATCACTGAATACTTTTACCTCATCTACATCTTTTTTTAACAGATGAAGTACCAAACGCAAGGCGGTTTTTTTGCCAATGCCGGGCAATTTCGCAAATTCATTTACCGCATTTTCCAGCAGAGAAGAAGAGAAGATCATTTATCAAAAGTAAGAATTGCCTCCCTGCCCTCCAAAGGAGGGTTCAAGAAATCTTTCATAGTAACAAACAAATAATAAAGATAGAGATCTTCTCAACTTCAAAACCTTAGCACTAAATCAACAAAAAACAACGATCCCTATTTTTAATAAACATCGCTGGCCCCCCCTTTGAAGGGCAGGGAGGCTACAACACTACATCCCTTTCATTTTCCCAATTCGCTTTAATGCTTAATGCTTGTGAAATAGAATATACTTTTTCAGGCTGTTTTTTTAAATCATAATTTCCCGGATCCCAAATTCCATTCAGATTATCGTCGCTTAGAATTCGTAACTGGTATTCACCGGGATTGAATAATTTCCGATTGAAGGTTGCAGAAGTTAAAGGATAAGAATTAACGATCTCGTTGTTTAATATAAATTGCAAAACAGGATTTTTAAATTTGTCTAGGTTTTTAAAATTTATTTTTATACTCCCATATTCACCTTCTCTTTTTGTTTTAAAAGAAAGGGTATCACTCTTTAATAATGCAGTTCCTAAAGTGTCTGTGGCAAAATCTTTTTCAATTAATAATTTATAGTCAGCGCTTTCTATCCAATTGTTTTGAATCGTTATTTTTTTATGAGCTGTATCCATAGATATCAAGGCAGTGGCAACCGGATTGAAAAGTGTATCGGTCAATTTTATTTTTAAACTATCGAAGTTTTGTAACGGCCTGTCGAACTGCAAAGTAAGTGGCGTAAGTAAATCCTGCGTTTTATTGGATAAAGAAATAGTGAATTTTAATTCCTTATCCGTTTTTTTATTGACGGCATTAGAGGCGGATTTTGGTGCTTCTTTTTCTTCCGCGTAAGCGTATAATTTTACAGGTGCTACTTCTTTTGAAATTTTAATTACGCTGTCTGCAAATGCAAAAATTTGCGTTTTGCTACTATATATTTTTTGGCCACTTTCGTCTTTTAAAGCAAATACATGATAAGTATCCTCTGCAAGATTTTTAAATTCAAAATTCCCTTCCCCGTTCACTCTTGTAATGTACTTCGGCTTCTTTTTATACACCGCAGAATCGGTAAGGTCATTATATAAAAAAACCAATAGCGTGCTATCCGTTTTACCGGTTTCGGCTAATTCAACATTGCCCGAAAGGGTAAGCGAATCTATATAAGAACCGGTAGAAAAAACATAGGTAAAATTAGGATAAGGATTGTTTTCATTAATGTCCTGGATAGAGTTTCCTAATTGCAAACTATAAGTAGTATTAGGCTGAAGCGTATCCCGTATTTTAATAGTTACCTGCTTTAATTTATAATCAATGTTCGGATTAATTTTTGGAGTGGGAGAAACCAATAAGTTTTCCTGGAGCTTATCGAGATGCACATATTCATCGAAAGTGAGCGTAACACGGTTTCCTTTAAAATTAATAGTATTGTTTGGCGGATTGGAATTTAAAAGAACGGGAGGAAGAGAATCGCGAAAGCCTCCGGTGGGCGATCCTATTTGTGCACAACCACTTCCCATTACAGTAACTAAATAAAGTAAAGCAGTTGCCGTTAGAAGAAAAAAAAGATTGCGTATTTTCATTTTGTAAAAAAGCAAACTTAAATGCTTTGTAGTAATAATCTTTTTTCTACTTCACAAAATAATTCTAAATCGGCTGCTCTTCTTCTTCTAAAATATCGTGAAGCGCCACAGCAAGTTTATTATCTTTTACAAAATTGCACCAGTCGCAATCTTCTTTTCCGCAACCGGTATAAAAATCATGCGCCTGTATTTTATTCCACACTGTAGTTAGTTGTTGTTTCACTGTTTCAAGGTCCGAAGGCTCTATAAATATTTTTCTCTTTTGATAGCCTTTTACTTTATCAGGCTCTATAAAATCAAACTCGGTGCTCACCACTTTCCAATCTTTGCCATCCATACTATCCACCAGCATTTTGTAGAATACAGCCTGACGCCAGTAATCGCCGCCATTGGGTTGATCTTCATTAGGGGCCAATAATTTTTTCTTTGTGTATTCGCTGTTTACATTACCGGTTTTATAATCTACCACATTCACTTCTTTACCATTAAATTCCATCTTATCAATTTTACCTTTTACCGGAATTCCATTGATCATTACATTTTTTATATTCCGTTCTACAGCAACTATCTTGTTGCAATTATGAATGTAATTATCATAATAATCAGCAAGCACTTTTTCTCCATATTCCATTCTCCTGTTGAAAGCTTCCGGCGTAAAGTTTTCACGATGTCGCATCATGTACCATTTAAAATAGCCGAACATGTTTTCTTTTGAAGGAAAATTTTGATTCTCATCTTTCTGCATGTCTTCAAAAAGGCGTTGCAAAGCAAAATGTACGGCACTTCCAAATTCCAGATTCTCTGATTTCCCTGACGGAATTCTTATCAGGTTTTTATAATAAAATGCAAGCGGACAATCAAGATAATTATTTAATGAAGTAACATTCATTACATATTTTTCCAGCAATGGTGTAATGAAATCCAATTCAGATTTTGCAATTTCCGGCGCCTGGTTTTGATAATTCAATATCTCATATTCCATAAGTTCTTCTTCAGGCAATTCAATATGCCGGATGCCCAAGCCATTAGCTTCTATAATTTCGGCAATGAACATGGAAGCTTCCACTTCTTTTCCATCCGGCTTTATTTTAATGAACGAAATCTGTAGATTTTTTTCGGCGCGGGTAAGTGCCACATAAAATAAACGGCGCAATTCTTCATCCGCATCTCCTGTTGGCAACGACGAAAATAAAGTGTCGGGCAACGTGTAACCATTGGAAGGCTTTCTTTTTTTCTCCCACAAATACGCATTGATGCCGGTGATAAAAACGTATTCAAATTCCAAACCTTTGGAACCATGCGCCGTTAGTAGGTTCACACCTCTTTCGCTTCCGGAAACCTGTACCAAGGACAATGGAAGCTTTTCTTTTTCCATGGATTCAATTACCGAAACCAGCTCCTGCAAATTCAGCAAAGGATTGCGCGCGGTTTCTTCTTTTATAAAATCAAATAACACCGTAAGTATTTGGAGCAAACGGATTTTATCATCGTTCTTCATGATGTAAGAAAGCACGCCGGCATCCGAAATAATTTTTTCAAAAAGCTGTTGCAGCGTTACATTGGAAACATCAGCTATTAATTGTTCCATCATTTTACTAAAACTTTTCAATGACGGAAGCAGGCCTGTATCAAACAAATCTCTGGCAACAGAATTAGACTTTTCGTACAATAATTTTCTGATAGAAGTTGGTTGTTTGCTGTAAAGTCTTCCATTTACTTCCACGGTAATTTTTGCAATTTCAATCGGGGGAATTTTATAAAAATCAAAATGCAAAATTTCAAAAAGAATCTCATCCCCACCGTAAGGAACATCATGCTCAGCGGCGAGGTAACGTAATATTTTTATTATTTTTTTGGCAAAAGGGTCTTCAAGAATATTGATATTTCTTTTGGAATAAACAGGAATGTTTTTAAGCCTGAAATATTTCATCAGTTGTTCGCCATAGTTGTTCTCTTTATAAATGATGGCGATGTTTCCCGGCTCAGTTCCTTGCTGTACAAGACTTTGCACCTTATTGGCAATGTCGGCCATTTCATCTTTTATGGTATTGTATTCCACAATTAACGGAAGGTGAAGTAAGCTTTTTAATTCTTCTTTGGAACAAATTAATTCTTTGCTCAGGCCTTCAAACTTATTAATCAGGCGTTCGGTATTTTTATCAATGAGCGATTTGGAAATATCTAAAATGGGTTTGGTGGAACGGTAATTATTTACCAAAACAATTTTCAAAAGATCATTATAACTGCGGGCAAAATTTTCCATGTTCTCAATATTGGCGCCCTGAAAACGAAAAATACTCTGGTCATCGTCGCCCACTACAAACACATTCGGTGATTCCCAAAAGCTGATGAGCAACTTTACAATTTGATTTTGTGTGCCGCTGGTATCCTGGTATTCGTCCACTAAAATGTATTGAAATTTTTCCTGGTAATTGGCAAGTACATTTTTATTTTCAGTAAAAACTTTTATCACCCAATTAATCATGTCATCAAAATCATACAAATTATTTTTCTTCATGAGCGCCTGGAAATTATCAAATTCATTTACCGCGGCGCAAAGCTTTTCCATCCTGTTTATTTCATCTGCATAAGAAGGTTTGTAATCTCCTTTATTGTAAACACCCAGGCGTGAATTCTTGTATTTGAACTTTTCTTCGTCTTTAATCCTGTCGAGATAAACGTCTATATTTTTAGTGATAAAATCCGGCGACCATCCTTCGCGCTTCATGGTTGAAAAAAGATGTTGAAGATTTCTTACTTCATAATACACATCGCCACGGTATCTTTTAAGAAGATTGTTTTTGGGCAAATTGTCAATGAGGATTTTATAAAGCTGAATCTTTTCCAGGTCAGAAATAGGGTTGAGCGCATTCTTTTCAAACAGTGATAAATTTTCCTGAATCACGTCATTGCAAAAACCATGAAAAGTATAAATATTTACTTTATAAGAATCGGGGCCAATAAATTGAAGTAGTCTTCTGCGCATGGCAAGTGCGCCGGCTTCTGTGTAAGTAAGACATAAAATATTTTGAGGAAGCACATCCGTTTCCAATAAAATTTTACCAATCCGCGCCGCCAGAATTTGAGTTTTACCCGTGCCGGGACCGGCAATTACCATCACCGGGCCTTCAATGGTATCAACAGCCTGCCGCTGCTTTTCATTTAGCTTTTGGTATTCTTCATTAAACTTTTTTAGTAATTTTTCTCTGTATATCGACATGCCTACGAAGATAAATCAAATGGTGGTTTTTGATACAGATTACACAGATTGACACAGATTATTTTGGGGAATAATTTGGTGAAATAGACAATAAACTTTATTTATCTTATTCAAGGCCTAAACAAATTGCATTGTGGATATTGAGTAATAATGCTTTACCATCATAATACTAAATGTTCACTTGCACGATACGGCATCAACTTAAAACCCTGATCTTTT
>DATCWN010000281.1:0-3430 GCA_036566285.1 Hanamia sp. | reverse complement strand
AACACCTGCGAGTATGGGGCGTTCAAGCATTTTAAAAACAGATAAATTTTTCAACAATAAAAAATTCTGCGCTATATTTTTACCAAAACCAAATCCCGGATCTATAATCACATCATGGATACCGGCACGTTTACATTCGTCCATTTTCTTTATAAAAAAATCAAGTACTTCTTTGGTTACGTCTTCATAATTCGTTTGATTCTGCATGGTTTCAGGCACGCCTTTCATGTGCATACAGATGTAAGGAACCTGCAATGACCCCACGGTGGGTATCATATTTTTATCCATTTCACCGCCACTGATATCATTGATGATAGAAGCCCCGGCATGTACGGATTCTTCGGCCACTTTGGAATGATAAGTATCAATTGAAATAATAATTTCCGGAAATAATTTTCGCAATTTTTCAATTACAGGTAATAACTTTTTCAATTCATCTTCTGCAGAAAAACGTACGCTTCCGGGCCGGGTGCTTTGTGCGCCAATGTCTAAAATATCCGCACCTTCATTTATCATTTGCGTAGCTTTATCCTGTATCTCATCTATACTCTGTAACCGGCTCCCTGCATAAAAAGAATCATCGGTAAGATTGAGAATGCCCATTACCAAAGGCTTATCTATCAAAAGTAATTTTCCTTTGCAGTTGAGTGAGAACATTGTTGATTTAAGTTTAAATTTGACGTTAATTATGATGCAAGTTAACCAAGTTACTACCGATCTTCAATACGATAACGCTGTAAATAATTGCAGGGAAATATTTTTAAAGAAGACAAAAGATTATGGCACCTCATGGCGTGTGTATCGTACCATTTCCATCGCCGACCAGATTTATATAAAAGCCAAACGGATCAGAAACATCCAGGAAAAGGGAACTCAAAAAATAGACGATGATGTGATGAGTGAGTTCAAAGGGATTTTAAATTATGCCGTGATAGGGTTGATACAACTCGATATTCATGATGATGAAATAGAGGATCTGCTGTTGCAGGAAGCGCTTCAGTTTTATGATGAAAAGATTGCAGCCGCAAAAAAATTAATGGGAAATAAAAACCATGATTATGGCGAAGCATGGAGAGACATGAGCCAGGAAAGTTTTGTGGATCTGATTCTTGCAAAAATTCTGCGCATAAAACAGATCGTAAAAAATGAAGGAAAAACGTTGGTAAGCGAGGGCATCGCTTCCAATTATTATGACATTTTAAATTACGCCGCATTCGCTTTGATATTGGCGGCGTAGCTATATTTTTTATTAAAAAAAACCAAAATGAAACTACTGGTAAACATTGCAAGAGTAATTGTTGGCGTCCTTTTTATTTTTTCGGGCCTTGTAAAAGCCAATGACCCTTTAGGGCTTTCTTATAAAATGCAGGAGTTTTTTGAAGTGTGGGCGCGCAATGCTTCGCTTACTTCTTCTATGAACTGGCTGTCTGATTTTGCACTTCCCTTTTCAATAATAATGATAACGCTTGAGATCATTGTGGGTGTTGGAATTTTATTGGGCATCTGGAAAAAGTTTTTTAGCTGGCTGCTTTTATTGCTCATTATTTTCTTTAGCTTCTTAACCGGCTATGCAGCTTTGTCCGGAAAGATTGCTACCTGCGGATGTTTCGGTGATTGTATTCCTTTAACCTCGATGCAGTCTTTTATAAAAGATCTTGTTTTATTCGTGTTGATCCTTATTATTTTCTTTGGAAGAAAATATATATACCCGGTTTTAACCGCTGCTTTTAATTTTTTGATTCTCCTTATTTCTATTGTGTTGGTTTTGGGATTTCAATGGTATGTAATGCGCCATTTGCCTGTAGTAGATTGTCTTCCTTTCAAAAAGGGAAATAATATTTTAGAACTTAGAAAAATGCCTGCCGACGCAATACCAGACAAAAAAGAGTACCAGTTTATTTATAAAAAAGATGGGAAAGAACAGGAATTTTCCATAAAAGATTTACCGGATTCCAGTTGGGAATTTGTAAGCCGTCATGATGTTATTATTGAGAAAGGAAAAAATAATGAGCCGCCGATAAAGGATTTTTATATCAATTCACTTTCAGGAAATGATTCTACTGTAGCAATGCTTGCTATTGATGAGGAGTATTATATCTTCTTTGTAAAAGACGCCAACGATGTACAGGATTATTGGCTCAATAATTTTACTCAATTATATGAATTGGCAAAAGCAAAGAAGAGGTCTTTGCTAATTGTTTCGCCGCAGCCGGCCAGTGCCAATGACTTTTTTAATGTAAGAAATAATTATGGTTTGCCTGTGTTCGGACTGGATGCTACCGCCTTCAAAACCGCTGCCAGAGTCAATCCCGAGCTTTACCTCATGCACGGGCCGGTGATTCAGAATAAGTGGGGCTGGGCCGATTTTGAAGAGGCTTTGAAGTAAATCGGATAGAACATTTTTGTAAAAAGGGTTTCCCGAAAATATTCTAAATTGTGTAAAAGAATTTGATTATGTCAACCAAAGAATTAAAAGATAAGATTATTGAAGAGATAGAGAAAACTGAAAACGAATTCTTACTTGAAGAGGCCTATCGTTTACTTCATTTGGAAGCAAGCGACAATGACACGGAAATATATACGCTAAGTAATGATCAAAAAGAAGCT
The DNA here is from genome assembly GCA_036566285.1 of Hanamia sp. GTDB lineage: Bacteria > Bacteroidota > Bacteroidia > Chitinophagales > Chitinophagaceae > Ginsengibacter. The sequence goes on along the minus strand of DATCWN010000281.1, from coordinate 823 downwards.
GTTACAGAGGCCAGGAACCAATTTAAAAACGGGCAATTTCTGACAAATGAAGAAGCCAATAAAGGAATTGATGAATGGTTAAAAAAATAATCTGGTCAAAAAAAGCAGACGCTGATCGTAGAAATATTTTTTCTTATTGGAATCAAAGAAATCAATCAAATCATTATAGTATCAAATTAAATAAGCTTTTTAAGGAAGTATTGAAATTGGTTTCAGAACATCCCAAAATTGGAAAGCTAACAGATATTGAAAATGTGAGAATAAAAATAGTCAGAGATTATCTCATAGTTTATGAGGAGCTTGAAGATGAAATTTTAACCCTAACGATTTTTAGCAGTCATCAGGATACCCATTCCGGACTTTATAATCCTGAATCATTACCATAAAAACATGTTTCAATTTCTCATAAAAAAACTATTGTATGGAATTCTTGTTTTAGCAGGTGTAGTGATAGTTGTATTCATGATTTTCCAGGCATTTGGCGATCCGGCAAGAATGGTGTTGGGGCAAACGGGCGATAAGAAAACGATGGATAATATCCGCAAAGAGCTTTACCTCGATCAGCCAAAATGGAAACAGTTTTTATTGTATGCCAATGACATTTCTCCAATAGCCATTCACTCTAAAAAGGAAATAAAAGATAAGAATTTACACGGTTTTTTTATCGGAGGAAATACCAAGATTGGAATAAAAGTTCCCTACCTGCGAAGAAGCTATCAAACCAAAAAAGAAGTAACAGAAGTATTGATGGAAGCCTTGCCAGGAACTATTCTTCTTGCATGCGCCGCTATGTTTTTCGCTATTATATTTGGAATATTTCTTG
>DATCWN010000278.1:0-8698 GCA_036566285.1 Hanamia sp. | reverse complement strand
GAAAACAACAACACTGATTTTACACTTTTTTACAGAAATACATCCATTGGTCAAAACCCATTTTATTCCATTGCGGACATTGCCGGTAATCCTTCAAAAGCAAAAAGCCAAATCAATGAGGATGCTTTTAAAAGCTATGGTACGGTAATTCAACATTCAAAAAAAATAAATCCCTTAAACGCAAAATGGATTACAGGAGTTAGTGTGGACTTTAGTCCTGCTACCTATCTCGCCAATTTTATTACCGTAGATAAAAATACAGATGGGGTGTATAATCAATATCAGACAAGCGATAGCGTGTTGACAGATTACAAAGTGAATCTGTTGAATTCCGCCCTTTACACCCAAATAGAATACAGTCCGGTTCAACAATTAAAAATAGTTGTCGCCGCACGTTATGATCGTTTGGATTATAAGTTCGATAATCATTTACAACCGGGAGCCTATACCGGGGCGCCTGATGCGACCAATCACTTCGATCAGTTCACGCCCAAACTTGGCCTCACATACGACTTTAAAGAGAATCGGGGAATGTATGTGAATTACAGCGTGGGATTTGCACCGCCAAATATCAACGATCTATACAGAGGCGTGCAGGTGCCAACTTTGCAACCATCTACTTATAAAAACTATGAAATTGGTGGCTGGTTTGCGTTTGCGGGTAATAAAGGTTATGCGGAAGCATCCTTGTATCAGCTTGATGGTAAAAATGAAATTGTAAGCGTACGCCTTATTGATGGAAGTTATGAAAATCAAAATGCCGGAGTTACCAACCACAAAGGAATAGAATGGAACATCAAATATGCACCTGAAGAAGAAATCAATTTTCGTGTAGGGGGCACCGTTAGCAAACATAAATATGTGGATTATGTGCAGCAGGGAAAAAGTTTTTCAGGAAATGAAATGGCACAATCCCCCTCTTATATTCTTAATGGAGAAGTAACTTATAAACCCCATTATTTAAAAGGATTTAGAATTGCACTCGAAGGCCAAAGCCTCGGTTCTTATTTTACCGATCCGCAAAACACCGCGAAGTACAATGGGTTTGCAATGTTCAATGCAAGAATAGGTTATTCATTTAAAAGCTTTGAGACATGGATAAACTGCATTAATCTCACCGATAATAATTATGCAGTAACCGTTGAGAAAAGCGCTTATGGCACCTCATACAGGCCCGGGCAATTAAGGGCGATCAACATAGGAGTAGCCTACCATTTTAAACAAAAATAAAATAAAGCAAGGCAGCCATTGCCGTCTTTGCTTTAAAAACTTTCTATCATGAAAAAAATAATTCTCTTAATACTAATCAGCTTTTCATTTATTTTTCAATCTTGTTCTAATTCAGGGGAAAAACAAATCATCGCATCCAGTGAATCTCAGATTGATACACTACAAGGCTCCTGCCCTTTTCTTACAAAAGACAATAAAGGAAATATCGTTTTAAGCTGGATCAAAGAAATAGATTCTGCCAAATTAATTTATAGTTATGCCATATCAAAGGATAATGGAAAAACTTTTGGAAAAACTATTGAAATACCGGGTAGTGAAAATGTACATCCTCATGGAGAAAACATGCCTAAAATAATTTTCAAACCATCCGGGGAAATCATTGCTGCGTGGGCTTCCGCAAACCCCAATCCCAAAAATAACTATTCAGATTTAGTATATTATTCCCAATCATTCGATAACGGAGCCTCATGGAGTAAGACCACCAGATTGGTTACAGATACTGCCGGTTATGACCAGCGCTATTTTGATATGGAATTATTGCCCAACGGTGAAGCAGCCATAGTCTGGCTCGATAACAGGAAAAAAACGACCAAAGAAGGATCAGCATTATTTTACGCCGTTACGAACGGGAACTCAGGTTTTACAAACGAACGATTAATAGGTGAGCCTTGTTGCGAATGCTGCCGCACTGATCTATTCGTTGACAGCAAAAAGAATATTCATGTTTTATATCGCGCCATTATCAATGACAGCATTCGTGATATGGTTCACACTCTTTCAACAGACAATGGAAAAACTTTTTCCATTCCTGAAAGAATCAGTAAAGACAATTGGGTGATAAACGGATGTCCACACACCGGACCTGCTATTGCCGAAAATAAAGATGGAATACAACTGACATGGTTTACCGGAGGCAATGGCGCCGGGATTTATTATTGTAACTCAAAAGATAATGGGAAAACATTCTCGAACCGTGAAATGGTAAGTGGTAATGCAGCAAAGCATTGCCAGATCATTACTTTGGATAAAAATATTGCTATTGTGTGGAATGAAAATTTCATCCATCAAAACAATTCTTCCTCAAGAATAGGGATAGAAGTAAGAAGTGAAAATGGTGAAAAACCATTTAAACAATTCATTACCTCTGAAACCGGAACCGCTACTTTTCCAGTAATAAAACCTATTGATTCAGAATCTGTGTTAGTTGCTTATACCGAAACCACCAATGACAGAGATTATGTAAAATACAAAGTAGTTAAGTTGTAAAGTTCAAGGTTGATGGTTCAAGGTTGATAGTTTAAGGTTGAAGGTTGACTTACTTAATCAACGATCAACTGAATACCGGTTTTTGTAAAAATAATTTTGTGTTGTTTGTATAAATTTCCTGGAGTCATTTTAAAAGTCTTTTTGCTCATGCCGAAGAACGAATAAATTTCTTCCGGCGAAGATTTATCATGGTAAGGAAGATAGCCATCGTTCTCTTTCAATAATCGAAGTACTTTTTCTGTAGCATCTTCAACCCTGGTGTAGCCCGGTTTTCCGGCGGCTACATCTATTTTATTTTCTGGTAAAATATTTTTTATAAACCCGCGGAATTTATCGCCAATGGCAATGCGCCGATATATTTCATTATTATGCAAAATACCTTTATGAATATTATTGATGATTACTTCATACCCAATATCTGTTTGGCGATACACCAGTAAGTCCACTTCTTCTTTTACTTTTACAGTAAGTTCTTCATTCGATAAAAATGGCTCTAATTTTTCAGTTGCAGCCAGCCTTCCTGTTTGTTCGTCTAAAACAATTTTTACAAGATATTCGCCATTAAGCTGCATGAAATGATTCATCTTAGACTTTGGAATAAAAAGATCTTTCATTAAGCCCCAATCCAAAAAAGCACCCTGATGGGTTATATTTACGGCTTTCAATTTTACAATATCACCCAATATGCCAAAAGGTTTTTGCGTGGTAGCAATGGGCCGGTCTTCGCCATCATGGTACAAAAAGACTTTAAGTTCATCGCCAATTTGTGTACCGACCGGCACATAACGTTTGGGCAATAATATTCCCACATCGCCATCATCCAGAAAAACTCCCATCGCTTTTTCTTTGATCACTTTCAACACATTATACTCGCCCATTTTCACCATAACCATTCTTTAAATATTTATAAGCAAAAGTAAAACTCTTTCAAGACTTTTGTAATCACTCCTGTACCAATGAATTTGAACACAAACAACAATACTCATCGCTATTTCATTATCAACAAGCCTTACAATATGGTATCACAATTTGTGAGTCCTCATAAGGTAGGCTTATTAGGCGATCTCAATTTTGATTTTCCGGAAGGCACACATGCCATCGGAAGATTGGATAATAATTCTGAAGGACTGTTAATTTTAACTACCAATAAAAAAATAACCAGGTTATTATTTTCAAATATTACCAAACATAAAAGGACCTATCTCGTGCAGGTAAACAACCTACTGAGCGAAGAAAATGCAAACCGGTTAAGAAATGGCGTATCCATCCGGGTGGAGGGAGGAGGCTACTATACCACACCTCCGTGTGAAGTCAACATCATTAAAAATCCTGAAACAATTTATCCGCATATTAAAAACACAAATAAATACGGACCGCATACCTGGTTCACAATTTCCTTGTATGAAGGTAAATACCGGCAGGTAAGAAAAATGACAGGGGCGGTTCATCATCGCTGCAAACGCCTGATACGTGTAAGTATTGAAGATTTGGCCTTAGGAAAAATGAAACCGGGTGATGTAGAAGAAATCCAGGAAAAAGATTTTTTTGAAAAATTAAAGATCATTAAAAGCATCTGATAAAGCCAGGATATACTTTTTACAGCCTCTTTTTAAAGTAAAAACTCAGCATTGAATACGTCACCATAAGTCTGATTTTTATTTAGTTCATAACCCGTTTTTTACTATAACACAACATTTGCCAATCGACGGCTTATGTACATTTGCAGAAAAATATTTCCTGAATTTTTCGCCACTACATAACAAGTTATCATCATTCTCTCCCAAATTATATTGGAGAGAAATACTTGCGGCATTAATGATATTGCTGGCCTTCATTTTTTTCAGAAGCGAAAGAAAAGAGTTACAACAGATTTTGCCCAACATTGGAAATGCAGACCCGCTATGGCTTGCCGCGGGTTTATTCATAACCCTCCTGTATATAATTTTGCAAAGCGGCATGTACATAACCAGCTTCGCCTCCATCGGGTTATTTTTAAAATGGATTGATGCGATTGAGCTCTTCTTAAAAAGAAATTTCCTCAGTATTTTTTTACCCGCCGGCGGTGTGAGCGCACTGGCATACACACCTTCACAATTAAGAAAAAGAGGATTCAACAAAACACAAATTCACCAGGCAAGCGGCCTTTATGGTTTTGCTGGATTATTCACTGTTTTCCTGGTTGGACTGCCCATAGTAATTCTATTCGCCTATTCTTCAGGCAGGCATTCGCAAAACGCATGGGTGGGTTTAGTGTTCCTTGTTATGATACTAACAGCCATCGCCTGGATTGCAAAATCTCTTAAAGACAAAGGAAAATTATACCAGCTTATTGAAGGAAGATTTCCGGGTGTAGGGCCCATATTAGACGAACTTTTTGCAGCGAATGTGAACAGAAAAAGATATGCAGGAACCATTGCTTTTTCAACAGGAGTAGAGCTTTCAGGGATGGTACATATTTACATCGCAATGATGGCGCTGGGGCTGAACGCTTCTTTGACCGCCGCAGCAACTGCCTACATGGTCTCCGTATTGCTAATGATAACTTCACCTTTTTTAAGAGGACTTGGGGCTGTAGAAATTTCATTGGTTTATATTTTGGAAATGTATGGATACCCAACCATACAGGCGCTATCCATCACCATTTTATATCGTGTATTTGAATTCTGGCTTCCCATGATTTTTGGAATTTTCGCATTCGCATGGAGAGGAAGACATTTGTTCATCAGAATTGTTCCCGCCTTACTCATTTTTACTTTGGGAATCATAAATATTATTTCGGTAGTAACTCCTCCTCTTCACTTACGCCTGAAATTAATAAAAGAGTTTCTGCCTCTCAGCGCCATCAGCGCTTCCAATGCGTTAGTGTTATTTGTAGGGATGATTCTTTTATTCACATCAGCATTCCTGTTTAAAGGATTGAAGAATGCGTGGCGGCTGGCGCTGCTTTTATCTTTCATTTCTTTAATCGGGAACATTACAAAAGCTTTGGACTACGAAGAGGCTTCCTTTGCGGCCATAATCATTGGGTTGCTTTTACTAAGCCGCAGTCAATATACCATACGAAGCAATATCAAATGGATACGGCTGGGTTTATTTACGGTAATTATTGTCTTCTTATCAGTAATGATCTTTGGCTTTGTAAGTTTTTACTTTATAGACGCCAAGCATTTCGGAATTGATTTTTCCTGGAAACAATCGCTGCTTTATAGTTTCCAGTTTTTTATAATCGGCGGCACCAATGAACTTCAGCCTCTTACACCCTTCGGTCACCAGTTTATCTGGATCATACATCTGCTGGGCTTTTTAAGCTGGGCTTTCCTTTTTTTTACGATCATTAAACCTTATCTGAAAATAGAAACCGGAAATGAAAGCGACAGGCAAAAAGCTCAGTCCTTACTTTCACAATATGGAAATTCTTCCATCGACCATTTTAAAATATCAAAAGATAAATTACTCCTCTTTTCCGATTTTCATGACGCGTTCATATCGTATCGTGTTGCTAATGGCTTCGCTATCGTGCTGGGGGAGCCTGTTTGCGCGGAAGAACATAAAGCCGAAGTATTAAGAGAACTTTATGACAAGTTCAAAAAGATGGGATTGAGAATTGCTTTTTACCGGGTAGATGAAAATAGTATCATGTGGTTCGATCAGCTTAGGAAGCAGAAATTAGTTATTGGCCAGGAAGCGATACTGAGTGTTGATAATTTTAAAATGGAAGGAAAAGATAAAAGGTCGTTACGAAACGCACTCAATAGCCTCCAAAAAAAAGGATTAACAACTTCTATTCATCAGGCGCCTCTTCCTCAGAATTTGTTGCTACAATTAAAACAGGTTTCGGACGAATGGTTGACTTTTTTTGATAAAGAAGAACAGGTTTTTTCACAGGGTATGTTCAATGAAAAAGAGATTATAAAACAGGACGTTATTATTACTAGGGATCCTGAAAATAAAGTAATCTCCTTCCTGAATATTATACCGGATTACGCCCCTGATGAATGTACGTATGATCTTATCAGAAAAACCCATGATGCTCCAGGAGGCTGTACGGACGCACTCATCATCAAACTGATTGATTATGCCAAAGAAAAGAAATTGCAGTATATCAATCTTGGCCTGGTACCGATGACAGGCATCACTGATCCGCAAAGCCCCGCTGAGAAAATAATAAAATTCGCCGGAGAAAAATTCAGGCGCTTCAGGCACTTTCATGGGCTACGCGATTTCAAAGAAAAATACGCGACTATCTGGGAAGACAAATTTCTGATCTATGAAAATGATTACGACCTGCTGCAATTGCCTGCGGCTCTGAATAAAGTAATGCAACCTTAATAACCCCAAATGAAAAAAATATTTTTAGCATCCGTTTTTTCAATCGCTATCTTATACGTTTCCGCGCAGGATTTTACCACTAAAGAATGGCCCTCACACAATAACACTACACCTCTTATTTTTTACATCAGCGGCGATGGAGGTTTCAATAAATTCTCCGATAATCTTTGTGAATCGCTTAATAAAAAAGGATTTAACGTAGTTGCGTTAAACTCGAAATCTTATTTCTGGAATAAAAAAACACCAGAGGAAACCACCATTGACATTAATAATTATTTGAGCAAAAAAATGGCAGGAAGGAAAAATCAGCAGGTGCTGCTCATCGGGTATTCTTTCGGCGCGGATGTGCTTCCTTTTATCCTAAACAGGTTGCCCAAAAACATGCATGAAAAAATAGTAGCCTCTATCCTGATGGGCTCTTCGGGAAGTACCGATTTTGAAATTCATTGGTCCGATATCTTTGGGTCTGGCAGAAAAAGGGATATGGATGTGGTAACGGAAATAAATAAACTATCCCACGACAAAATAGTGATTCTTACAGGAAGCGATAACCAGGAGCTTGATCCCCGGAAAATAACCCTCAAGAAATACACGCTTGAGATACTTCCCGGTGGTCATCATTTTGACGGCAATACTGAAGAAATAACCCGTTCCATTTTAAAACATATCTAACCACAAAGCATTTTTATCATCTTTCCTCATTCGAAAAATGTGATAAATATTAACGCTCCCAAACATAATCTGGTATGGTATTTATAGCATAATGAGTTCAACATTCATTAATTAAAAATCACCTTATGTTAGAAAATAAAAGATCCGCAGCGCCATTACTTTTAGCAGGCTTAGCCGCATTTGCTTATTACAAGTATTCTAAAATGACTCCTGAAAAGAAAAATGATCTCAAAGAAAAGGGGAAAGATCTTTTGGACAAATATGTGCCACAACCCTTAAAAAAATTTTTTAAGAAAGGCGAAAATGCAAGAGAACAATTCGTCTAAAGGCCTCATTATTTTTTAATAAAAATAAGTTTTAATTGCTGCCTGTTTTTCCACAGCAACTTTGACTTGAGTACCAGGGATACGGCCTTGATTATTTTCTCAAGTGGTTGTAATGTAGTTCCTATTGAAATGGCGGAAGATTTTCAGCAGAAAGGTATTAAAGTAGTGGCATTACTTACTAAAGAGCGTTCTACGAAAAGCAGCAGCAAGAGAAAACGCAAAAACCCCTCCTGTGGAGGGGCTTGAGGATGCCTTATTTTATTAAAGAGGTCTTATTTTTATTAAAATTTTGTCCAGTTCTTGTACCAGGTATCATTTACTCCCACTGCTCCGCGATAATTTACAGAAGTAAATCCGCTCAATAAATTCGAATGTGAGAAGGCCGCTCCTGTTAAAGCAGGGGAACCTGCCTGCGGGCTAAAATCAGGATTCGCGTAATTAAATGGTGCTTCTAATTTTGCGTCAGTTGTAGCGGTTACAATAGTATTTCCAAAGGAGGCCGTGTTGAACCAATCCAGTATGGTAGCGTTGGTAGCGCCCGTAGGTGAAGTGGTACTGGCTGCATATTTCACAGGCGTGGTACAACCTGCAATGATTGTGTTTTGCACATTTAAAGAAGCCGCTAAATTATTATCTGTCGGGTATCCTTTGCTGGCATCAATCAATATACCCACCGGCCAGCCGATAATGATGGAATTGAAAATGGATTGCGAAGAATTACGCCGAATCTGCGCTCCTGCCAGAAAAAGGCTATTGCCTATATTGGCAGAAGATGCGCGAGGGCCAACTACCGTCATGTTACTGAAAATGGCTTTTGTTTGTGGCAAAAGCTGGCTGCCATTGGCATCGTTATCGCTTTCAAAAGCTTCTGATTT
>DATCWN010000063.1:0-3014 GCA_036566285.1 Hanamia sp. | reverse complement strand
TACAACGGGTCGGTTTTGATAGACGCATCTTTTACCTGCCAGCCCCAGGCATCATGATTGCCGATAACATGATAAACAGGCAAGCGGTTTTCTGCATTCAGCACGCGGTTCCATACATCCCATTGCTCCTGTGTTTTAGCTTTTCCAGCCGCCATAGCATCCATAATGGCATCACCGCCATTAATAATAAAATCCGGCTTTTGCTTCAGGGAGTTTACGTGCTGAAATGCCTTGCGCATGCCTGCTTCCGAAGCCGGTGTTGCTTTTACGTGTATGTCGGAAAGAAACGCAACCTGCAATGAATCTTTTTTAGCTTCAGGCGCTGCGTTTGTTTTGGAAGAAATGATGGTGCTGCCCATAGCCAGCAGGGAACTGTTGGTAATAAATTTTCTACGGTTCATTCAGGGAAGATAGCAATTTTTTTATTTGTAATGAAAAGACATATTTGAGACTTCGTGAATAAATAGCAGTTATGGAAACCCTTAAAAATTAGCACCTCGCAATTAATTTGCAACAGCATTATAGTTCCTCTTTTTGTTTCCAAAACCTATCATTCTATTCTTCAATAAGGGTCTTTTGAAATAAAATTTTATCATTTATATCTGTTACGAGAAAATAATAATTGTTTTTGGGTAACCAAATTGTTTTATTAAAAATATTTTCAAAACCTCTTTTGATATAAACCGGAATTGCATCATGACTTTGATCATACTCCTTTTTTAAAAATACCTGAACAGCATATCCATCGCGAGAATTTTCACCAACCTCATAATGAAGTTTGTATGGCTTATATCCGTTGCCTGAATTCATTTTTTCATAAGGTATGGTGTCTATATTATTTATTACATACAAATCACTTTGCTTTAAAAGCATAGAATCATTTATCTGGCTATTTCGTAAATAATAATAATTTTCATCGCTGCCAGGTGAGTCAATTGGTTCTTTATTATTAAAAATATCACAGTAAACGGATTGATTTATTGAATACGGATTGACATGACTTAATTCAGAAAAATATTTAGCCATTGTTGATGATTCGGTGGTACTAAATTGTAATTTATTAATGTGGCTGTAACCCGCATATACCAGCCATTTGGCGGCGGTATCTTTTTTGTAATGCCTGTAAAGATTCAAGGCCTGGTTATATTCTCTTTTATCAACCGGCGAATTAAAAAGATTTTCATCTACCCTATCGGTGGTATCGTCATAAGCAATTAATTGATAACCCGTATTCAAGGCGGTACGCGCAAGATTGGCCATAAATGGCTCTTTCATATAGAAGCCATCCTCACTTGTCGGGAATTTTCTTTGGTTAATGCCCGTTGGATTGTCTAATGCCTCCATGCACAAATATGTATACCCTTTTTTATAAAGTGAATCAAGCAGAAGCGTAACAAAATAACGGTGCCGCCAATCGTAATGCGATTCATTGATCATGATTACTTTTTGCCTGACCGCTTCCTGTACTATCTTATCAATTGCAAATTGATTATTTACTACTACCGTATCGGAAGAACGATTCTTAATATTATTTCCTTTAAATGTGCGTTGTTCATACAGTAATTGCTTTATCGTGTCAACCTCGTCAAAAGCGGCGTATGCCCAGAACAGACTTTGATCTAGAAGATTAAGGTAAGCCTTGTCTTTGTTTTTATTTTGTAATTCTAATAACGCGTTTAAGGAAGTGCTGTATCCCGGTAAACGTGAAGCCTCATTAATAGAATCTGAAAAATCTTTGGTTGTTTTACCATACGGCTTAAAAACAGAAAGTGTTTTCAAAGTCATTAGCTCTGAATGCGTATCACTCTGCAATGTGGATGAATCTATACTTTGCCTGTACAGTATTTTTTTAAACAAATAGAATGAAAGCTCCTTTTGCCCTAAAGGAATGATGTATCTTTTTAGCAGGAAAGTATTTATTTTTTCGATGCCATTCTTTTCAAAGAAAACAGAATGGTTTACGGATTCCATTTTCTGAAAGGAATCGTGATCTGAGGAATTTTCATGAAGAAAGCCAATGTAAAAAAAGCCAAACTCTTTCCACGGTGAAAAAGAGTAGAAAAGAATTTTATTCTTTCGTGTATGTTTAAGTTCTCTTTTTAAAAATGTTTTAATTGTTTTAGGCGTGTGCTTATTATAGTTTGCCAAAGGGGGATTTGCAATTTGATGTCCTCCCAAAAACCGGATGTATAACTTTAGGCTGTCATTAAAATAATGAGTATAAAATCCCTGTTTAGTTAGATTCGTTTTTGCGTAGTTAGATTCCTTAATTGTGTTACAGGATGTAGTCAGAACGATAATTGAAAGAATACTATAAGAAAGTTTCTTAAAAATAAATTTCAGCTCCAACTTCCTTTCAAGTGACTTTATATCTCCGGTGGCCTTTAAGCGAATTAAAGAATCGAGGTGCCTGAATCTATCAAAATATTTTTCAAAAGACATGATTAAAAGATTTTAAAAGCTTTATAATACGGTCTTACAATTTTTACAGAATGCCTGCAAAAACTGATATTGATACCTGATAATAAAACTCAATCTTCTTGATTATTGCTCCTGGCTTTTTTGCAGATGAAACAGGCAGTTAGTTGTAATCTTAAAAAACAGTTATGCAGTAACATAAACAGGATTTTTTAGTTACATAAAGGAAAGACAATTTGATGAATAAAACAATAGCTGTTCCAATAGTACAAGAATCTCATTCCACTTACAAATACATCGCTCTTATTATATTCGCAGGCATAAACGCTTTGTTGGCAGTTTTCTGTAGCTGGCCATTTTTAATATAACAATAAACAAGGGAAACCGCTGTCACAATCAGGCTGCCTTGCGGAGTGGGCAAGGGTATCGCGATGGTTTGGGCCGGTACTTCCACCTCATTATAATCAAAACGAAGCGTAGTGGAAAAGCCTCCTGTTGCCATGCCCTTCTCTATATGGCATCCGGCTGCGGATATACGGCATTCAACCGCAACCGTATTGGCAGGAACAGAGATGGCTTGTACCGGTATAAAAGCC
>DATCWN010000152.1:0-4560 GCA_036566285.1 Hanamia sp. | reverse complement strand
CGATTTTGATTCAGCAATCGCCCGTCTCGCAGATAATAGTCAAAAAAGGGGATATGCAAATAAAAATGTGGCCTATAGTTTTAAATCAGAAGCAATGCTATTTGCCGGTTCTGTGGCCAAGTATAATAAGATCACAGGTTTTGGGGACAAAACAGGTGTGCGTGTTATCGGGTTCGATCCGGGGTCATCCGATGCTGCTTCTAAAAAATACTTTAAAGAAGCTTACAATGCCGCTCGTGAAGTGATGAAGTCCGGAAAATACTCGCTGTACAAGAAAAAATGGTCTGCCACTGACAGGGAAGGACAATACCAAAACATGGTAGATATGTTCTTCGATATTTCAAGCACTGAAAATATTTATATAAAAGAGTATCAATATCCCGATTTTGCTCACGGTTATGATGCTTACAACATCCCTCGTCAATTGATGGGTGGAAGCGGGTATTCTGCGGGTAATTGTCCTACCCTTGACTTTGTTGAATTATTTGATGGTTTTGCAAAAAATGCAGACGGCACTATCAAGGTGTTCGATAACCAGGGCAAATATTTAATGTTCGATAAAGTAACTGATATATTCGCTAATGCAGAGCCTCGGCTTAAAGCGTACGTTATCCTACCCGGAGAGGTGTTCAAGGGACAAGAAATTGAAATTCGTAGGGGCATCTTTACAGGTGATGCTACAAACGGTATCAATCCATTGAGAGTCGTTAATGGTGGCGCACCAGACTATGCCTTTTCCGGGCCGTCTAATTATAACCAGGTAGATGCTTACAGAGGAACAGGTGCATTTGCAGGTAAAAAATCGCTTTTCTTGTCTCAGAATGGTACCACCCACGAAACGGTAACTCTGCCTAATGGGGCTCTTATGAATCCAAGTGGTAAAAGTGGACCTTTTACATCAGAACCAGCAGCAGCATTGACCGGGTTTGTTGTGCGTAAGTGGTTGAATCCAAACATGCCTCAATCTTTGGTGTTGGAAGCAAGGTCTGAGCAGTTCTTTGTCCTGATGCGCTATGCTGAAATTTTGTTAAATGCAGCAGAGGCCGCTATGGAACTAATGATAGTCGGAGAAGCGGCTCCTGGGGGTGATGATTTTCAACAAATTGCTTTTGATGCCATCAAAGACATTCGTGAAAGAGCCGGTGCAGATCCACTCACAGGAAATCTTTCAGGTCAAAGTGGGTTGGAAATTGTTCGTAAAGAACGTAGAAAAGAATTGGCTTTTGAGAATAAAATTCTTTGGGATATCCGGCGTTGGAGAACCCAACACTCTGATATATTGAATGGCTTTACTCAATCGGACGGCGCTTATTACAAAGGATTATATCCATTTTACTCCTCAACAACAGGTAAATACTTCTTCGATGCAGGATTGGATGAAGGAAGACGTCGTTTTCGACTCAGAGAAGAAGAATATTACTTTTTGATTCCAGGTGGCGAGGTTACAAAGAGTCCGGTAATTGACCAACAACCAGGCCGTTAATGAATTAAAATTTATTAAGATGAAAAATATCCATACGCTAACACATACCCTAAGGGTAAGATTAATTGTGGATGTTCATTTCCAATCAGTTTAAAAAATTAAACAATGAAAAAAATATTTTATGGAATATTAGTATGCTTATCAGCTACTTTTAGTTTCAGCTCGTGCAAGAAGGATAACTTTCCTTTGCCTCAGGAGACGTTGAAAGGTAGAGTAGTAGATGTTGCTACGGGAGACCTCGTTTTGACAGACCAGGGTAGCGAAGGTACCCGTATTCGCCTTCGGGAACTTAGCTGGAAAGAAACTGCTGTGCCCGATAACTTCGATTTTTTCAGTATGAAAGAAGGTATTTTTCAAAACACCAAAGTGTTTAAAGGTCACTATAACGTGAGAATTGATGGAGCCTTTATTCCTTTGGTCAGAAAAAATAGTCTGGGAGATACTTTGGCTAATGAAACAAAGAATATTGATATTAAAGGAGTTACCGAAGTTGAATTCAAAGTGCAGCCTTTCTTAAAACTGGAATGGATTGGCACGCCTACAGTAAGCGGTGGTAAGATTACAGCTACCGTTAAGGTTACGAGAGGGGTTAGTCCTTCTGACTTCAAAGCGAAGATTGAGCCTATGGGCGGTTATAATAATAACATGTTGGATGTAACAGATGTTCGGTTGTTTGTAAGCCAGGTACCCTTTGTAGGTTTTAGGGATTGGGATAACAGGTATTCAACCCAGTTAAACTATAGTGGTAATTCATTTGATGCCGTGTTAGGGCAACCAGTTACCATTACTACTCAAGGGGTGATTCCTGCCGGCAGAACCGTCTTTATCCGGGCTGCTGCCAGGATAAACTACGCAACTGAAAATATAAAGCGGCATAATTACAATGAAGCTATAAGAGTAGATATTCCTCAGTAGTCAAAGTGAGGCGTTTGGTGATAGTATTCGAATAAAGTTTCGAAAAATTTTCATCAGTTGGCTAACAGAATTTAAAATCTTTTTCTATCAGACCCATATTGAGCATAAGGGAAGTGAATTTTATGCCTGGGAATTCTATATACATTTAAATAATTTACTAAAAAAATGATTATGGTAAAAAAAATAGTTTCTTTTTGTATTTTATATCTGGTTTGTAGTGCGGGTTATGCCCAGGTTCAAAAATCAAAGATATCTAAGGAGAAGACAGCCTTCCAGACCAGCAGCCCATGGAGGCCGGAAATAGATGTACGTTCTGATATTGCCATCGTTTATGGGGCCGGTGATCGACCTAATATGACCTTTGAGGAGAGGGTGCAATCGTGGCGCGACCGCGGATACCAAACCGACTTTATGACGGGCATAGCCTGGGGTAATTATGAAGATTATTTTCTCGGTAAGTGGGACGGCCAAAACCATTTAGGTGAAGGACAGGTTAACCAAAAAGGCGATACCATTTGGCACGGTAAGAACGTTCCATATATAGTGCCGGTTGCCTCTTTTATTGAATACATGAAAACTGCGATTATTAAAAAGGTAATTGACGCAGGCATTACCTCCATCTTCCTGGAAGAGCCGGAATTTTGGTCGCGGGCAGGCTACAGTTCAGCATTCAAAAGCGAATGGCAGAAATACTATGGCTTCCCATGGAGAGCACAGCACGAATCACCGGAAAATACCTACCTGTCAAGTAAATTAAAGTATCAGCTTTATTATAATGCTGTAAAGGAAGTTTCTACTTATGCAAAAGAATATGGTAAAAGTAAGGGACTGGCAATCAGGGTGTACATTCCCACACATTCTTTGGTAAATTATTCTTCATGGAGAATAGTGAGCCCGGAAGCGAGCTTGGCATCTTTACCCAGCATTGATGGATACATTGCTCAGGTATGGACAGGTACCGCCCGTGAACCCATATATTTTAACGGAAAGCAAAAGGAGCGGGTATTTGAAAATGCCTTTCTGGAATATGGTTCAATGGTTTCTATGACGGCTCCTACAAAGAGAAAGTTGTTTTTTCTAACCGACCCTATTGAAGACTGGCCGCGTGACTGGCAGGATTATAAACAAAATTACCAGGCCACTTTTACCGCGAAACTCTTGTATCCTATGGTAGCGGATTATGAAGTAATGCCCTGGCCCGAGCGCATCTACACCCGTCCCTACAAATTGTCCAGTAGTGAAGAAAAAGTGTTGATTCCCAGATATTATTCTACCCAGATGCAGGTAATGGTGAATGCATTGAATTTTATGCCTCTTACCAATAATAAGGTATCAGGGTCTAAAGGGATAGGGGTTCTTATGGGTAATTCGTTAATGTTCCAGCGGTTCCCCACACACAATGGATTTGAGGATCCACAATTTTCTAATTTCTATGGGCAAACTTTTCCTCTATTGAAATTGGGGGTACCGGTAGAAACGGTGCACATGGAAAACCTTCAATATAGCGCAACATTAAAAGATATTAAAGTCCTGGTGTTTAGCTATTCCAATATGAAACCGGTATCTGCAGAAGTACACCAGCATCTGGCTGACTGGGTAAAGAAAGGGGGTGTTCTGATTTATTGTGGAAGAGATGATGATCCATATCAAAGTGTAATGGAATGGTGGAATACGAAGGGTAATAATTTTAAAGCACCTTCAGAGCATTTGTTTGACCTTCTGAAAGTAAAAGTTGCTGCTTCAGATGATCAAAAATTTAAAGTTGGAAAAGGCACTGTTTATGTAGTAAGGAAAAATCCAAAAGAATTCGTAATGGAGTCTGATGGAAGCACACATTTTGTTGATGTGGTAAAGAAGGCGTATGAAAATGATGCAAAAGCCGGCCAATTGATATTTAAGAATTCGCTTTATCTGGAAAGAGGTCCTTATGATATTGTTTCTGTAATGGATGAAAGCATCAACAATGATTCTTATGTCATAAATGGCCCGGTGATTGACCTTTTTGACCCTCAGTTGCCAATACTTTCAAAGAAAACTGTAGAGCCCGGACACCAGGCCTTCTTGTATAATATAGGCAGGATAAAGAATAAAAAACAACCCCAGGTACTAGCCTCCGCTTCCAGGATATATGAAGAGGTAGTAAAGCCTAATGAATATTCATT
>DATCWN010000037.1:0-16181 GCA_036566285.1 Hanamia sp. | reverse complement strand
CCTGTAGCCTGTACCCTGTTGGGGTTATCAGGCTTCCCTACCGATCATCCTCTGTATGTTGGTTTTTTAGGAATGCATGGAAATTACGGACCTAATGTAAACACCAATGAATGCGATTTACTGATCGCTGTAGGAATGCGTTTTGATGACCGCGTAACCGGCGATGTAACCCGTTATGCAAAACAGGCCAAAATAATTCATATTGATATTGACAAAGCGGAAATCAATAAAATTATTCATGCAGATGTAGGTATACACGCCAACGCAAAAGAAGCGCTGCAATTACTTACTGAACAGGTACAGCCCGCAGAACATAAAGATTGGATCCAGACATTTGAAAAATACCGCGATGAAGAATATGAAAAGATTATAAGGAAAGATTGCCTCAATGAAACACCGGAAATAAAAATGGCTGAGGTAGTCTATCTATTGAATAAGATTACAGAAGGCCACGCCATTATTGTTACCGATGTGGGCCAGCACCAGATGGTGGCATCAAGGTATTACCAGTTTAAAGATCCGCGTTCCAATGTTACTTCGGGTGGTGCCGGAACTATGGGTTTCGGATTACCTGCAGCAATGGGCGCTAAGACAGGAAAGCCAGACACACAGGTGATAGCGATTGCCGGCGATGGTGGTATCCAAATGACCATACAGGAATTAGGAACCATCTCACAATATAATATTCCGGTAAAAATAATAGTGCTGAACAACGGATTCCTCGGAATGGTACGGCAATGGCAACAGATGTTTTTTGAAAAGCGCTATTCATTTACAGAAATGGTGAATCCCGATTTTGTAAAAATAAGTGAAGCCTATGGCATCAAGGCAAAGAAGGTCGTTGATAGAAAAGATTTAGTTCATGCATTAAATGAAATGCTTGAACATGACGGGCCTTATTTCCTTGAAGTGAAAGTTGAAAAAGAAGACAACGTTTTCCCGATGATACCATCTGGTGCCAGTGTAAGTGAAATAAGATTAGAGTAATAAAATATTTTTTTAAAGAAAAATGAACGGAACAAAAAAATAAAACACCATCAACAAAAAATAATTGTATGAATACAGATTTCACCTTAGATGTTTTTGCAGATAATGGGTTCAATGTTTTGAACCGCATGATTAACATCTGCAACAGAAGAAGGGTACGCATCAAAAGCCTTACGGCATTTGAGTTTCAGGAAAATATCTACAAAGGCGCCGCAAGTTTTATTCTGAATACTACTTTCGATAAAGCCTATAAAGTGCAGCAGCAAATAGATAAACTGATAGAAGTGGAAAAATCGAAATTATCAGCAAACGAAGAGTGAGAGGAATGTATGATGTTTGATACTTAATACTTGATTCTTAATACTTGATTCTTAATACTTAAATTTAAAAAAATAAAAACTAAAAAATAAAACATGGCAACATTAAACTTTGCAGGAACTTTTGAAAACGTAGTTACAAGGGAAGAGTTCCCTTTATCTAAAGCACAGGAAGTGCTGAAAGATGAGGTAGTGGCCGTAATCGGATATGGCGTACAAGGCCCCGGACAGGCATTGAATCAAAAGGAAAATGGCATCAATGTAATTGTAGGTCAGAGAAAAAATTCAAAGAGCTGGGATAAAGCCATAAAGGATGGATTTGTAGAAGGTAAAACTTTATTTGAAATAGAAGAAGCTTTGAAAAGAGGAACCATCATTTGTTATTTATTAAGCGATGCTGCGCAAATTCAGTTGTGGCCCACTGTTCAAAAACATTTAACTCCCGGCAAAGCCTTGTATTTTTCTCATGGTTTCGGAATTACTTACAACGACCAGACAGGAATTGTTCCTCCCAAAGACGTGGATGTATTTTTAGTAGCACCCAAAGGTTCAGGGACTTCTTTACGTAGAATGTTTTTGCAGGGACGTGGACTTAATAGCAGCTATGCCATTTTCCAGGATGCCACCGGCAAAGCTTTTGACAGGGTAATATCTCTCGGTATTGCCATCGGCTCAGGCTATCTTTTTGAAACTACTTTTAAAAGAGAAGTGTACAGCGACCTTACCGGTGAGCGCGGAACTTTAATGGGCGCCATCCAGGGAATCTTTGCCGCACAATTTGAAGTGCTTCGCAAAAACGGCCACTCTCCTTCTGAAGCGTTTAATGAAACAGTAGAAGAACTCACTCAATCTCTAATGCCGTTGGTAGCAGAAAACGGAATGGACTGGATGTATGCCAACTGCTCTACCACAGCACAGCGCGGTGCATTGGATTGGTGGAAAAAATTTCGCGATGCTACCCTACCCGTATTTTCAGAATTGTACAGCAGTGTAGCTGCAGGCAAAGAAGCCCAGTTATCCATAGAAAGCAATAGCAAAGCAGATTACAGAGAAAAATTAGAAGCAGAATTAAAAGAATTACGTGATAGCGAAATGTGGCAGGCCGGGAAAGTGGTAAGAGGCTTAAGGCCCGAAAATCAGGACCCTGCCTAAAAAGAAGAAGCTAAAAAAACATCAGAAAAGGCAGCGCAGGTTGCCAAATAATTGATATGCAAAAAGAAGAAGCAACAAAAGAAGCGCACTTGTCTAAATTAGGAATTGAAAATATTTCTGATGCTGAAAAGCGTTTAAAAGATGTAATCATACGCACGCCACTTGTCTTCAATCAGAATTTATCAAGGAAATATCAATGCAAAATTTTTCTGAAAAGAGAAGATATGCAGGTGGTACGTTCTTATAAGTTGCGGGGCGCTTACAACAAAATGAGCACCTTATCGCCTGAAGAATTGAAGCGGGGTGTAACGTGTGCAAGCGCGGGAAACCATGCGCAGGGTTTCGCTTATTCCTGCAAAATATTAAACTGCCACGGCGTGATCTTTATGCCCGTAATAACTCCAAGGCAAAAAATAAAGCAGACCAAAATGTTTGGTGAAAACTTTATTGAAATAAAACTCACTGGCGATACTTTTGAAGAATGCTCAGCAGCGGCAAAAAAATATACAGCAGAAAATAATAAGACTTTCATACCTCCCTTCGATGATTATAAAGTCATCGAAGGGCAGGCTACTGTTGGTTTAGAGATATTGGAAGACCAGCGGAATATTGATTATTTATTTGTTCCACATGGCGGCGGTGGCCTGGCATCAGGCGTTGGTTTTTATTTTAAAACCTTATCGCCAGCTACCAAAATAATTGGTGTGGAACCTGCCGGGGCACCTTCAGCTACAGAAGCATTTAAAGCAGGCCATCCTGTTACGGTAAAAGAAATTGATGCTTTTGTCGACGGCGCTGCTGTAAAACGAATAGGCGATATCACCTATGCCATTTGCAAAGAAGTATTGGATGAAATACATCTGGTACCCGAAGGAAAAGTATGCACCACCATTTTAAAACTATACAATGAAGATGCTATTGTAGCGGAGCCAGCCGGGGCACTGGCCATCGCGGCATTAGATGATTATGCTGAAGAAATAAAAGGTAAAAATGTGGTTTGCATTATCAGCGGCGGCAATAATGATATAGACCGCATGCAGGAAATTAAAGAACGTTCGTTATTGTTTGAAGGACTCAAATACTATTTCCTGATCCGCTTTGCTCAAAGGCCGGGCGCTTTGAAACAGTTTGTAAATGAAGTGTTAGGCCCGCATGATGATATCACCCGGTTTGAGTACATGAAAAAACATAACAAAGAAGCCGGCCCGGCATTGGTAGGAATTGAGTTAACCAATAGAAAAGATTATTTAGAATTGATTCGCAACCTGGATTTTTATAAAATAAATTATACCGAATTAAAAAAGAATGATGATGCTTTTGGGTATTTGGTTTAATGAGATTTTAGGTTTTTTAGGCTAATAAGTTCTTTAAGAATTGTCAGTTTTTTTTGTTCAGGATATTCCCTTTTAATTTTTCTCCTTATATAAAAAACAAGCCGCTTCAAAAAATCAGGAGCGGTTTTTTGATGCCACTCATTGTGTTCTTTTGTGTGCTTTTTCACTAAGCAAAACCTCCATTTCGCAGTTTAGTTTACTGACGCATTTTACATTTTCCTCGGAACATCTTAATCATCCCCACGGTTATCATCGTTATTATTTCTTTTAAACAATGAAAAATCTGCATCGCCAAATTTGTAACTGAATGTGATACGGAAGCTTCTTACACTGCGGCGGCGAAAGGTTTCCTGGTAAAAATTTTCTGTATCATAAATAACACCAAAACGTTGCGTATCAAAAACATCATTGATGCTGAAAGTAAGAGAACCTCTGTCTTTTTTAAACAGGTCTTTTCTCATGGCAAAATCAGCACTGTATTGCTTTAATCTTTTACCCTGCGGGAGCACTCTTGGCGATTCATATTCACCCGTTATCTGAAAGCCCAATTTATTAAAAACGGAAGATTCTTTCCTTGTAAGAATTTTATAATTAGCTGTAAGCCTTGCATTCCAGTTAAATCCTTCGTTACTTAAATTCAATTTATTGACATCGGCTTTTACTTTTCTATAAGCAAAGCTTGCAGAAGGAGTAACATCGAAATTTTTTCCAAACTTTTGTTGAAGCGTTAACTCCATACCCATTCTGTTCACGCTTTTAGAATTAATAAACGTATTCAAAATGGCGTTGGGGTCCACGGCAGCATTATTAAGCTGCTGATATTGCGCCTGGGTGAGTGTATCGCTGTACCGGGTAATATCGCCCAGTGTATTGCGGTAATAAATAACTCCCAGGAAATTACTTTTATCTTTAAATGTTTTACTGTAATTAAATTCCAAAGAATTTCCGAATTCCGGTTTTAGCTCCGGGTTTCCCTGTTGTATATTCAATGGGTCATTGATATCAATAAATGGATTCAACTGCCAGAAATCGGGCCGGCGAACGCGTCTTGAATAATTCAATTGAATCTCTTCAGTCTCATTTAATTTTTTAGAAAGATAAAGACTTGGGAATAAGGCATCCCAAATGTTTTTTATCTGGTCAGGGTATTCGTATCCAAATTTTTTCGCACTGTCAATAAGAGTTCCACTGAACCGGGAATACTCCCCACGCAATCCTGCCTGGTAACCGATGCTTTTAAACATGCCGGTATAGGTAATGTAAGCGGCATGCACCTCCTCTTTGTATTTATAATTATTACTCAAGGAAAGCTTTGTTTCCACTCCATTACCGTTTACAGAAAAAGAATTAAAATAACTTTTGTAATTATTAATATAACTGCGCAAACCAGTTTCTAATTTCTTATCATCACCAAAAGGATTTACAAAATCAACCTGCGCCGTTACCTGGTTATTATCATTGGCGCCGTCATTGCGCACCCGGTTGGGTGTTTCATACAAGTCGCCATCCGGAAGATAGAAGGTATTCAGAATGTTAGAATTATCTTTTACGTTTCCATAATTCACATTAGCGCTTGCACTTAACTCTTTGCCATACTTTGGAAATTTATGGGTAAAATCAAGTCGTGTACTATTCCGGTCAAACTGGAACCGGCCGTCAGAAGTTCTGTCACCATATCTTTCCAAAGATTTTGAATCATCAAGGTATCGCTGGGTTTGGGATTCGCCATTTTTAAAACGCCCGCGAACAATTCCCTGCGATAGCGTAAGCGTATTTCTGTTGTCCATAAAATAATCCATCCCAAACCTTACGGAATTAAATTCCCGTCCACGGTTGTTAGTAGATTTCTGGTCAAAATAATTCTGAGTAATTCCATGGCTTTTATTTTCCCGGAAACTCGTGCCGAAAGATTCTCCATCAGAACGGCTATAATTTCCACTGACAAAGAAATTTAATTTTCCCTGGCGCATATTCAGATTGGCATTGGTACTAAAAACGCCTTGTGTTCCTGCACTTACAGAAACCAATCCGTTAATACCACTACGTTTATCTTTTTTCAAAATAATATTAATAATTCCACCGGTGCTGGAGGCATCATATTTTGCTGAAGGATTAGTAATCAGTTCCACGCGGTCTATATTGTCAGATGGAATTTGATCTAATGTAAGAATGGTAGGACGGCCATCTATAAAAATGGTGGGTGATGCATTTCTTAATTCAATGTTTCCATCTACATCCACGGATACGGAAGGAATATTTTTCATCACATCTATAGCAGTACCACCTTTTGCAGTAAGGCTTTTGTCCACATCAAAAATCTTTTTATCAATACCCATTCTCATAGCGGGCCTCTCAGCAACAATGGTGATGCCTTCCAGTTTTTCTGCGGTTCGCGCCATAATAATATTACCGATATCTTTTTGGATAAAAGTATTGGAACCTGCTGCCTGTGGATTGGAAAAAGCAAATACTTTGTTGTTTCCGCTATACCCTATCGCCGAAATAATCAAGTGCAAAGTATCAAAGGGGCGTACATTTTCGAAATTAAAATCGCCATTAGGTTTGGTAAGCATGGCCGCAATTAAAGAATCTTTTTTTCCATTGGTAACCGGATCATTTACACGCGCCATCAATTGCACAGAAGCCGCTTCCAAAGGCCTGTTTCCCTGGATGTCTAAAACTTTTCCATAAACCCGGCTGCTTTGTTTTAACTGTATTTGAGAAGCATCTCCCGTTGGAACAGGTTCTTTATCAATTTGAGCGGAGACGTTTAAAACCATGAAGGACCCCGCAAAAAATAAGAATAAATATTTCATCTAAAATAAAATTCAATCAATGTATAAATAATTGATAGTTGCAAAATAAAATTCAAATCATAACAAACGATTTTTCAAATAACAATCGTTTTTTTTGAATTGCTGCGAATTTACCAAATACTGAAAGGAATAATTAACCACAAATAACAGAAGCAAGATGAGAGGAAAAAAATTTAACGTTTTGCGCAATTAAAACAAAAAAATAAACGCTCTGTTTTCTTAAAAATGTAAGATGACAACTGATTGGTTATGGAAGATCTACTAAAAAAAATTCGCAAAAAGGACCGGCCATATTTTAACTATCAGGAAAAAGTAATGGCTTACTATTATTAATTAATACTGGCTATCAGCTTCCTATAAAAATTCCTTTTTAAAAAAGATTTTTAAAAGCACTTTCAAAATTTATCTAACTATCTCAAAATCATCGAATTCTTTTTCAGGATGTTTCGAGACAAGTACTTCTTTTACCCGTGCCTTTTCCGGGCCTCTTTTACACCATTCAATAAACAGATCCAACAGATCCGGTTCGCCTGTTATCAAGGCTTCTACATTATTATCATGCGTATTTTTTATCCATCCTTTAATTCCATACTTTACCGCCTCTTCCTTAGCTTTCGCCCTAAAAAAAACACCCTGTACTTTTCCTGTTATTAATAAATGAAGGGTTTGCATGTGTCAAAGATAAATCAATGTGATAATCTGAAAATTCAACCACCCATTATAAAAGTATTTTTACGATTGTCTATCATCGTTTATATACGATTACGACAGTAAATACAATAATTGAAAAATTAAGCAGTAATGCTCTTGCACACAATATGCGGCCCATATATCTTTGCACCAGAAGTTGATTGATGTTCAACAAACATTAATCAAAAATCCAAATCCATTGAAAGAAACCGTTTCCTTTAATCCGGGAAAAACCAAACAAATCCGATATCAGTCAACTTCTATTTTTTTTGTATCCAATACCTTAGAAAAATAAAAACGAATTATCCCAATGAAAACCGGCTTTGCAAAGAGCCTTAAAATTTAAACCTGAAAAACCACGAAACCCCAGGATTAAATTATTAAAAAACTTCCGCTCTAATCATGCGGAAGTTTTTATTTATGGAATGTGCTAATGTTTAAGTATTAGCTATGGCAGAAAGATTCAGGAGTAAAAATATTCTTCAACAAGAATCTATTTGAAAGGTATCATCTCCAGACAAACAGGCTTTGGTACTTTTATCTCTTTACCGGTTGCTTTTAATAATCCTGTTTTCTTATCTCTTTTAAAAATTACAATATTATCAGAATTTTGGTGGGCTACCAACAGATAATTGCCCGTAGGATCCACTATAAAATTTCGCGGCGCTTTACCCAGAGTTGGTTGATGTCCTTCTACTTTTAATTTGCCGGTATTTGCATCAATCGAAAAAATGGTAATCAAATTTTGATCACCACGATAAGAAGCGTACAAAAATTTTCCATCAGGAGACACCACTATTTCAGCGCCATCAATCGCTCCTTTATATCCTTGTGGAAGCGCAGAAATTTCCTGTATCAAAGACAGATTGCCATCATTATAAGAATAAACATTTACCATTGGCGCCATCTCCTGAATCAGGTAGCTATATTTATTGTCGGGACTAAATGTGATATGCCTCGGACCACTTCCCGGCGTGGTAGCCGCATATGATGGCGACGATGGTGTAAGCGGCGTTTTGGATGATGGGTTAAATTTATAAATCATTACTTTATCCAATCCCAGGTCAGGCGCCATTAAATAATTCTCACCGGGAGAAAATACCGTCTCATGTACATGCGGTTTTTCCTGTCTTTTTTTATTGACGCTGCTGCCCGAATGCTGAATTAATTGTGAATAGGGTTGCATGCTTCCATCTTTATTTATTGGGAAAATGGCAGCGCTTCCTCCTGAATAATTGGCTACCGTAATCCATTTGCCATTCGCGGTTGCCGACACATAACACGGGTCGTCGCCACCAGTAAACTGACTATTCAAAAAAGAGAGTTTACCGTCTTTTTTATTAAATGAAAAAGCACTCACTCTTCCGGGATTCACGCCATTGGTTTCGTTAACTGCATACACATAATTCCCTGAAACAGTGAGGTACGATGGATTGATAACACCATCTGTATTACTTACCCAGCTTGCGTTACCGTTGTTTGCATCAAACTTGTACACGTAAACACCCTTGCTTCCCGTTGTAGTATAAGTGCCCGTAAATAAATAAAAACTTTTTTGTGCGCAGCCAAATGATGTAGTCATAATTGCCACAAAAAACAGCATCCGGATTTTCCGGACAGAAATTAAATTTTGAGCCATCTAAAAATGATTTTGTTTTTATGAAATGGCTTACAATATAATATGAAATTGTTTCTCTGGCTCAATTTTTTAAACACCTCTTTTATAAAAAGATCTTTTACGAAAAATACCCATCGTTAATTTACGATTTCAATAGTAAATACAATACTTGAAAAATTAAGCAGGAGTGCTCTTGCACACAATACACGGCCCATCTATCTTTGTTCCAGAAGTTGATTGATGTTCAGCAGACATTAATCACCAATCCAAATCCATTGAAAAGAAACCTTTCCTTTAATCCCGGAAAAACCAAACCAATCCGATATCAGTCAACTTCTATTTTTTTGTATCCAATGCCTTTTGAGAAATAAAAAACGAATTATCCAATGAAAACCGGCTCTGCAAAGAGCCTTAAAATTTAAGCCTGAAAAACCAGGAAACCCAGGATTAAATTATTAAAAAACTTCCGCTAAAAAATTTTGGCGGAAGTTTTTTTATGTATTCTTTTTTAAGAAGTTCTATTATTTTTAGAATGGGTTCACAAAAATCTTGTATTAAAAAACTAAGATTTAAAAAATCTTTTTGTTTGTCCATCTTCCGTTCCGGCTTTATAATAAGTCCTGAAAAATTCATCTGCTGAAATAGTACCACTTCCTTTGAAGGCAAAAAATATCAACAGGATAAGTGTAATTATAGAAAGGATTAGTTCAAACTGGCTTGTAGCAACGTTATTCATGTTTACAAAAAAAATAGCTACGATAAGAATAGGAATTTGTACAATAGAGAAAGCTCTTGTCCAAAGACCTGAGCCTATAAACAAACCACAAAGCAAACTTAAATAAGAGACAACAAAAGAAAGGATACTTGAATTTTGAGAAAAAACACCAATACCGGTTCGCCCAATCAGTACTTCCAATAAGGCGCTATCCCGTATAAAAACAATTCCTTTCCAGGCCAGAATTAATCCTAAAATCATCCGGAGTATCGAGATCCAAAGAGGTTGAACCTTCGTTCTTTCAGTAACATTTGCTTCCCGCATAATAGATAAATTAAGAATGAATAAAACCTTTACTTCACAGAATCCTGCATTTCATATTTATGATCCCAAAGTTGTCTTACAAAATTTGTGCAAATTTGTAATTCAACTGTATTCATGTTAAATAAATTACGCTTCCTTTCCGCACTAATTACATGGTTTATGGCTTCCTGCTCCGCACAAAAGTATGGGCAGAAGACACCGCATATCAATGGCTTACAATTTTTGGATTCTTATGTGATACCATTCAATGAAAATTTTGATAGTACTATTATTGGCGGGCTTTCAGGTATTGACTACGATTCTAAAAAAGAAGTTTACTATTTAATTTCCGACGACCGTTCTGCTAAAAATCCTGCAAGATTTTACACTGCAAAAATTAATATCAAACTGGATAAAATTGATACTGTACTTTTTTTGAAAACTACTTTTCTTAAAAATAAAGTGGGCAATTTTTATCCCAATTCCCGGCAAGATCCTTCTCATACTCCAGACCCCGAAGCGCTTCGTTTTAATCCAAAAAACAACACATTCGCCTGGAGCAGCGAAGGCGAACGAATTATAAATCAGCAAAGGATGATTCTTGAAAATCCTGCAGTTACAGAGATAGATTTATCAGGAAATTATTTGGATACTTTTCATCTTCCACCGCAACTGCACATGCAGGCAACCGAAAACGGGCCGAGGCGAAACGGAGTTTTTGAAGGATTGACCTTTGCAGATAATTACAAAAAGATGTACGTAAGCGTGGAAGAACCTTTATACAATGATGGCTCACGGGCAGGCATACACGATTCTACAGCCATTTGCAGAATCATTAAATATGATGTGGTCACAAAAAAAACGATTGGCCAATATGGATATGTTATTGATGCAGTGGCACACGCCCCTTTCCCCCCAAATATGTTTAAAGTAAATGGCATTTCAGATATTTTATGGCTGGGCAAAAATAAATTGCTGGTCATAGAACGTTCCTACTCCACCGGAAGATTGTCATGCACTATAAAAGTTTTTCTTGCAGATGTTTCTCAGGCGGAAAATATAAATGAAATGGTTTCTTTAAAAAACAAACCTCTTCCAAAAACGATTTCAAAAAAACTATTATTAAATATGGATGACCTCGGCTTTTATATTGATAATATTGAGGGCGTTACTTTAGGCCCCACTCTTCCAAACGGGAAAAAATCCCTGCTATTTGTGGCAGATAATAATTTCAATCTCTTTCAAAAAACCCAAATTCTTTTATTCGAAATAAAGTAAAACCCAATGCAGCTTGTTGTTGTTCAAATTTACAAGCCTCCATATTTTACTTGGTCCCTACAGGTTGCTGAGGTGCAGGCGCGCGTGGCCCTTCATCCTTTTTAGGTGGTTTATTATCGGGATGTTCTTCCCCATGATGGCAGGTATAGCAGGTTACATATTTCAACATATACTTTACAGAATCTCCTTCATTTTCCACAACCACTTTTCCATCCTTATCGTGCATTTGTTCTTCAATATCTACGAAATGATTTTTATTGATATCAATAGACATCAGCATCATTTTGCGGGCAATTAATTTTTCAGGTTTATCATCGGTGGCAAAATCCATTTTTTTGGTTTCTGTATTACGCACATGACAATAATTACATTTTACACCAAGTGAAGCGGTAAAGTGATGCATCACACTATCAAGCCCGTCTTCTGAAATATCCTGGGACAAAATGTGCAGGTTCTTCCACTTGGATTGATGCGTCGTAGTAAAAGCCTGGAACGCAAATACGCAAATAGCACAGGCCATAATTATTAAAAAACTTTTTTTCATTCTTTTACAATTTAGATTCCCGAAAGTATTAAAAAATAAATTGAGGCCTTAAAAATTTTTTGATCCCATTCAAAAATTTTAAAATTTACTAAAATGATTTCCACAAATACGCAGTTTATTATCCTTCAAAGGTTAGAGCATTTTTAACTTTTTCAACTTAGTGTGAATAAGTAATTTAGTGAAGCCTTTTCATTTTTTTATATTTGGTAAACGGATCACCAAATTGCTTTACGCTAAAAATAAAACCTATTGACTGAAACAATTATTAATCTCGAAACCGTAAACCCTATTGAGTTTCTTGGGGTGAACAACGGAAAACTTGATATTTTAAAAAGGAAATTTCCCAGGCTGAAAATACTTAGCCGCGGCACACAAATAAAATTGAGCGGCGCACCCGAACAAATTGAAGATGCAAGAGATAAAATAAATCTTGCTGTTCAGTATCTCGAAAGAAATGGGCACATGAGTGAAAATTACCTGGAACAAATTCTTGGTGGTGATGACGAAAAAATCGTTGATAATTTTATTGAAAAAACGCCTACCGATGTTCTGGTTTTCGGGCCACACGGCAAAACAGTAAGAGCGCGAACCGCCAACCAAAAAAAAATGGTGCAGGCCATTGATAAAAACGATATTGTTTTTGCAATAGGCCCCGCAGGAACAGGTAAAACTTATACTGCTGTGGCTCTTGCAGTGAGAGCGCTAAAAAACAAACAGGTAAAAAAGATTATTCTTACAAGGCCTGCGGTGGAAGCAGGAGAAAATCTAGGCTTTCTTCCGGGCGATCTTAAAGAAAAAATTGATCCTTATTTAAGGCCGCTTTATGATGCGCTGGATGATATGATTCCTGCCGATAAACTCGGTTATTATATGACGACCCGCACTATTGAAATAGCGCCATTAGCGTATATGCGTGGCCGTACGCTCGACAATGCTTTTATTATTCTGGATGAAGCGCAAAACTCAACAGACCTTCAGCTAAAAATGTTCTTAACAAGAATAGGCGCTAACGCGAAAGCCATCATTAATGGTGATATTACTCAAATAGACCTTCCGCCAAAAGTGAAAAGCGGGCTGGAAAAATCCGTACGAATACTCGCTAACGTAGAAGGTATTGGACATGTAGTGCTAGATGAAGAAGATGTGGTAAGGCATAAATTGGTAAAAGCAATTATAAGGGCTTACGACAAAGAAAAAATCAAAGAAATGGAAAATCAAAAATGAGAATTCATCCCTCACTTATTTTTATAAAAAGGTGGCAATGGTGCTGCCTTTTGTTTTTTATACAGGCTTGCCATTCTCTTAAAAAAGAACATAATTTTCATGATGCTAAAAAAGATTCTTTATCAGAAGAAATAAAGATTAATAATGCACTACAACTAATCAACGAGGCTAAAAAAATGGTACACTCCGCGGATCTTATTTTACGAACCGGAAAAGATTTTACCAGTGATGCCATGCGAAAGCTTTCGAAGTACGATAAAACGTATTCGCATTGTGGAATTGCCAGTTGGGAAAACGACACCCTGTTTGTTTATCATGCGCTTGGGGGCGATTTTAATCCCGATCAAAAAATCAGGCGTGATCCATTTTATCTTTTTTGTAACCCTTATGAAAACAGGGGCTTTGGAATCTTCAGATATAAATTAAATAAAAATCAGCAGCGAAATACGCTACACTTTGCCAGGGATTATTTTTCAAAAGGAATTATGTTCGACATGCAATTTAACCTTGCAACAGATGACCGGATGTATTGTTCTGAATACGTTTATAAAATAATAAAAAAAGCCACTGCCGGAGTCATTCCCATTCATACAACTACTTTAAATAAAATAGTGTTTGTTGCGGTTGATAACCTTTTTATAAATCCATATTGCTCCGAAATACAACGAACCATTTTCAGATAACAACACCTCCTCTTTTGCAAATAACAATTACATTTGTTTCACAAAAATAAAATTTATGAAAAATATATTTTTACTGATCGTTACAGCGTGTGTGGTCATTTTTGCGGGATGCAAATCCGGTGGTGGCGATCCTAAAACAGTGCTCAATCATTTCTTTGATGCGCTGGCATCTAAAAATATTGACGAAGCTAAAAAATATGTAACCAAAGACAGTGAAGGCATGTTGGGCATGGTGCAAATGGGTATGAATAATATGCCGGATAGTGCTCAGACAAAAATGTATAAGAAAGAAAATATGGACATGGGCGATGCAGTTATAAACGGCGACAGGGCTACGGTTCCGGTCAAAGACAAAAAATCAGGCGAGGTAACCGACTTTGTTTTGAAAAAAGAAAGTGGCGAATGGAAAGTAGCTTTTGATAAATCCACGCTGATGGAAATGGCACAGAAAAAAATGAAGGAACATGGCATGGATAAACAAATGAATGGCACGGTAGATAGCCTTAATGAAAGCATGAAAAACATTTCAAAAGAAGATATGGAACATGCGCAAAAAATGATGGACAGCGCAAAAAAACTAATGAATGAAATGCAAAAGAACGCCAAATAACCGAAGCAGTTTTTTCGTAAATGAACACCTCATTGCGGGGTGTTTTTTTATTTAAAGACGAAAGATATTTACCTTCAATCACAAAACTTTAAAAATGAAAAATAAAATCATAATTGTAATGGCTTTTACATTTATAATTGCGGCCTGTAATAATTCGGCGGACGTAAACAAAAGTGATCCTTTAGAATCAGGAAGAGGTTTTATAGAGGCTTCTTTAAAAGGTGATTATGTAAAAGCCGAAGAATACATTCTTCCCGACAGCACCAATATGGAATACCTGCACATCTTAAGAGATTTCAACAGTAAAAGAACTCCGGAGGAAAGAGAAAATTACAGGGATGCCAACATCATTATAGATTCCACGCAAAGTTTGTCGGATTCTGTAACCATAATAACCTATTCAAACACCTATAAGAAAGTGCCGCAAAAATTAAAAATGATTAAACACAATAACGATTGGCTGGTGGATTTTAAATTTACTTTAAACGAAAATCCTTCTCTTCTTTCTCCACAATAAATAAAAATGGAATACAGATAAACAATGAAAATGAAAAGCAATCAATAATAAAATGAAAATACTTTTAGCAATCGGTGTGGGAAGTTTTATTGGAGGAATAAGCCGTTATCTTATCACACTTTTTATTCAAAATAAATTTCTTTCTGCTTTTCCTTACGGAACTTTTGTTGTAAATATTATCGGTTGTTTTTTAATAGGCATTGTATATGCGCTTAGCGAAAAAGGAAACATCAATGTAGAGTGGCGCATATTTCTGGCCACCGGTATTTTAGGCGGGTTTACCACGTTCTCTTCTTTTTCCAATGAGTCAGTAAGCCTGCTGCGCGATGGCCAATACTGGCACGCTTTTGCCTATGTTGGCTTTAGTGTTATCGTTGGCCTGGCAGCAACTTTTGCAGGAATATCTTTTATTAAATTTACTTAAAATGGAAAACGATCCTCATGCAAAAATTCTTAGAATCTTTCTTGGTGAATCGGATAAATATGCGCAACAGCCGCTTTATGAAACCATTGTTTTTGAAGCAAAGAGACAAGGGCTTTCGGGAGCTACGGCTTCAAGAGGAATCATGGGCTTCGGAGCCAACAGTAAAATTCATTCAGCAAAGCTGTTCGATATTTCTACAGACCTGCCCGTCGTTGTTGAAATAGTGGATACAGAAAATAAAATAAATGAGTTCATAAAAATAGTGGAACAACTTTTTGAAGCATCAAAATCCGGCGGTTTAATTACAGTTGAAAAAGCTGAAGTGATCAGGTATAAAGCCGGAAAATAAACGAAACAAAATTTAATTCTTAATTCTTAATTTTTAATTCTTATGTACGTATTACATCCCTGGCATGGCGCGCATTACGGAGAACAATCTCCAAAAATAGTAAATGCACTTATTGAAATTCCACAAGGATCCAAATCAAAATATGAGATAGATAAAAAAACGGGTTTATTAAAATTAGACCGGGTTATTTATTCCTCATTTCATTATCCCGTGAACTATGGCTTCATCCCGCAAACACTTGGAAAAGATGGAGACCCCTTGGACATTTTAGTGATGTGCTCAGAAGCCATTCAACCTCTATGCCTGGTGGAAGCATTGGTAATTGGCAATATGCAAATGATAGACACCAACCTTATTGACGATAAAATAATTGCGGTAGCCACCAAAGATCCGGGGGTAAATTATATTACTTCCCTTGATGAAGTACCTCAACATTTTTTCTCTGTTCTTAAAAACTATTTTGAACAGTACAAAGTTTTAGAAAATAAAGAAGTTAAGATAAATGATTTCCAGGATAAAGAAAGAGCCTTTGAGATCATTAATGAATCCATAGAATTTTACAAAGAAACGTTTCCTAAGTAATTTTTTTTAAATCTTCATGACATGAACCTGCAAACTAT
>DATCWN010000339.1:0-2753 GCA_036566285.1 Hanamia sp. | reverse complement strand
ATGATGAAAAGCCTGCTTCATAATTATTAGCTACTACCGGCTCTAATTGCATTTTAGCAATGTCGTCTTCTTTGGCGCTGCGGATATAATGGCCAATATCCACCATGGAGAAGCCTTGTGTAAAGCTTATAAAAGGTTTAAATATTTCCCACTTTGCATAACGAAGTCCTGCATTAAAGGTAGAAGCGGAGAAGTTGAGATTTCCTCCATTAATTTGTTGGCCTCCCGGCGACTGAGTAGTATGTATCTGTGTAAAAGAAGGAATGTTTAAATCAACCTGGTCCAGGCGATAGCCCGCCTTCAATATCCAGTCTTTGTCAATGATTACCTGGAGCTGCGCAAAAGGTGCAGGATTCGTAAGTTCCATTTTAGGCACCCATATCCTTCCGTCAGTCAGATTTTGCCAGGTAACATCATGTAAATAATCCAATCCATACAACACTTCAGTTTCTACCTTATCACTGATCTTCCATGGCGTATTCAATGTGAGCCTCGCACCTCTCTTTTCAGAATGAATCGCTGATTGACTTGCAGGGACAAAAGAGGCCGACCAGCCATACACCGTATAAAATTTTTGTAGATAAACATTTGCTTCCAAAGAAGTGTTTAAAAATAATTTCTTAGTCTGGTATTTTACATAAGCATTGTGGTTATAGCGGGTTCCTTCGTCTTCTCCCTTTACTTCTCCTTTAACGCCAATAGTTGGGGTTTTGCCGTAACTGCCTATTTGCTCTATGTATTCACTGTTTTGTTTGGAGCCGAAATAGTTGTACATCACCTCCACACGGTTTTGGTCATTGATATTCCAGCCAAGCTTTGCGAAGGTGTTTATAATATTCGATTCACCATAACCATAAACCGGGGTAATAGCTACTCCTTTTGCATCTTTATATACTCCTGTTTTTTCAAAACTTCCCGACAAAACATAATCAAAAGCTTTTGCCTTTCCGGAGATACGCTGGCTCAACCTTATGCCACCGGTTTCGTCAGCATGAGCAGCCATTCCAGTTTTGGCAATTGTAGTATAGGCTTCAAAATTTTTAGCAGTTTTTGGTTGTGAAGTGATGTAATTAATGACACCTCCATCCGCGCCGTTTCCATAAATAGCCGTCGCTCCTTTAATTACCTCAACGCGTTCTATCACTGAAGGGTCAATAGTACGCATGTCTCTTGATCCGTTTCTTAATGGAGTAGATTGTGGAATTCCATCAATTAAAATCAGCGGTGTTCTTCCGCGCAGTGTTTGCCCGGTATTGCTGGTAGTATTTGAACTGAGTCCCAGTGAAGGAACCATTTGCCCCAATATATTGGATAAATTGGGAGAGATGGCGGTTTGCGCTTGTATCTCCCGGGCATTGATTACCTGCACAGATGCCGGAGTTCTGTCAACAATTTCTGCTTTCCGACTTGCTGTTACGGTTACTTCTTTTAAGGAAGAAATGGATTTATTTAGTACTATAGTTTGGATGGAAACAGCTTCTGCATCAGCGACTGAAACTAACTGTTCCATATTTTCATAACCGACAGAGCTGATGACCAAAGTATAATTTCCCGGCTTTTGGACAGTTAACCTGAAGTTTCCATTTTTATCTGCAATGGTGTTGTTGAAAGTATTTTTCAACAAAACAGTGGCCCCGGAGACAGGTTCGCCATCGGCATTTTTTATCTGTCCTTTTATGACTTGGGCAGAAGCAACGGCTATAAATAGCGAGGCAATTATTAAACAATAAACTTTTTTCATGTACAATTTTTGAAGCGCAAAAGTGCCTCCGATAAGCTCCTTCCGTTTACGCAAAGAGAAAAAATCATTTACGAAATGGGTAAAAAGGGCAGCGTTGATGAATTTATAAGAATAAATAAATTATTAAAATTGAATACTATGCCTTGAATTTTGTTCGAGGGAATCTTCAGATGACAAATAAAAAAACGGGATAACTATAAAATGCCCGCTATTATTCATTTTCTTTTGCCGCCAATAAATAAATCAGCGATGCCGTGCCATCCATAGTAGGCTCATTGGTACTGTAATCACCATAATCATCGTGATACACTGCAAGCCCACTTTGAAACTCTGCGTATTCATCTTCTTTATACAATTGAATTCCGATAAGCCCTTTATAAATAGCCGTATAAACCGGGCCATCTATTAAGCCGCCGTTTATCGGATAATTTTTTAAATGAGTGAAAGCCGAATGAGGATCAGTGGGTGTGTCACCCCAGGATGGCAATCCATATACCATGCTGGTGCCCCAGGGATTGCAACCAAACAGCCAATCAAAATTCGCCTGTTCCAATTCTTCAAAACTTTTATCACCGCTAAGCTTTTCGTACCAATAACATTGAATCGCAAACGAGGTGGTCAAATTATTACTGCACCAGATAAAAGGCACGCCGCGATAGAAAGCATTTTCTTTGGCTCTGTTCCAAACCATTTCGATTCCCTGCCTGTAATAATTAATAAGAGTGTCTTTCTTTTTTCCTTTTAATTGCTTCGCTAATTCATAATGACCCAAATTTATGAAAGGATAATATTGATAATGATTGGCGGTGTCTCTGAAAAGCCAGGGCGTTATTTTTTCTGATTGAGAATACTGAAACGAAGAATCAAGATATTGATGATGATTATTTTTATTAAAATAATTGAGCGATTTTGCCAATGACGCAAATCCCAATTCCATATCATCGGTCCAGTTATCTTCCGCATAAATGTAGGGTGATTTTACAGAAACAGTTTGGGTAACGCCAGGTTTTAT